>JADFPG010000095.1 GCA_022562455.1 Fidelibacterota bacterium
CATAGTTTGCTAATGAAAGGTTTGCTAGGTAATCAAAATTAGTTGGGTTTTCCTGGTGAGCTTTCTGGAAAAATTCAACAGCCATAATAAAGTTATTCCTTTGTGCAAAAATATAGCCGACATTATTATTACTTTTTGCCTGTATATCTCTATATGATTTTGTTGATTTTTCAATACCTGTAGATCTTGTTTTTCTATAACCAGATTGTATGGAAGTGGACGGAAGGAGGTAATCTTTATCTTCAAGCAGTGAGATAGTAATGGGTTGGGATATATCAGCCATGGATAGTTTTACTTTTATTTCCTTCAGTGTTGTATCTTGATTGACTGTGAATAAATAATCCAGATTCCCAGCAAAACGAAGATCTATGTCGATGACTTTCCGATAAACGTTTTCTGCAAGAACAGTTTTCCCCTGAAGGAAATTTGTAATGGCGATATTTAGTAAATACCCTCCATGACTGCTGTCATTTACTGCTGCCTGTGTTAAATAAAACAGGGCTTCATCATATTTTCTATCCATGATGTATGATACACCCATTCCATTTTGAGCATCTGCAAAACCAGGCTGTTTTTCCAATGCTTTTTGGAACATATTTCTTGATTCAGTCAAACGGCCAAATTCCAAGTAAACGGTACCAGCTAAATAATAGTCTTCGGTCGATTTTATATCACCGACATACATAAGCACCAATTGTTTTAACCGTTCACTATATTGCTCAAGATCTCTTTTTAACAGTGTGTGTTCTTCTAATGTATAATCTAATTCCATTTCGCTTTCCAAAACTCGACTTGGAGGGAATATACTCTGGGCAGCCCTTATATCTATTTCTTTCAACATGTTTTCTTTTTTCCTCCGATGGTATTCAAGGGCTCCTTGATTCCAGGCGGTGAAAAAAGTTTCTCCTATTAGAGTCGTTTCTACAGGAATCCAAATCCTTCCATTATGCACAACATATTCTGTTTCATTTATAGAGAATTCCATGGCTTCTTCTTCATTTAGTCCACTGTCAAACATGAGAAAAATGTGTCCTTCACCAGGTGCGAACACATCAAGAAACATAGTAGCAATGCCTATATTTTCCAGCATAGACCCATAAAGGACAGTGAGATCATCGCAATCGCCCACTCGGCTTTTGAGTAATTCTGATGGATATTTAACGGAATCAAATGCGGAACGATTTTTAGATATTTGAATGAATGGTGTCTGCATATCCGGACTATACGTCAAACCCATGGCACCCAAAGCATCAAAAAGAATGATTCCTTTTCCCAAATTGGAACGATTCAATAATTCATCAAGGACTTTCCGGTAATGTTGAATAATATCTCGGGTTAAGCGATCTATTAATTTGTCTTCAGGTGTCACAAAACTGGCGATCCGTTCTGGAATGTCCCAACTGATCTTTCCTTTTCCCATTATATAAGTAGAAGGCAACTTCTTCACGACGAATTTTTCCTGATTTTCCTGAAAATATGTCACTTTTATTTCAGGCTGAACCAAGTGATCAAAAGTAGCGTCTAGGTTGGTAAGAATCTTATTAGAAAAAGTCACTCCCAAATTATATTGATTTTTCGATTTAGGGGGTAGAACGATTCGTTCCTCATGGGGAACATCCATGGTGGTAGGGATAAACAGAGATACCTCCACAGGTAATTCCCGTTCCGATGAATTTTTCAGAGTTACTTCCGCAAAATCACCGGATTCATAATGCCTATGAAGGGATCGGAATACAGGATTTGGCTTAATAGAAGCGGACTTGATTGATACTAAAGCCGGTCTGAATTGTAATGACAAAGATATTCGATGGGTTGGAAATAACCAGGGATGGATTTCATATGCATAATCAATGCTTACCACTTTATAACGGAACCCAGCCCCTATTGAATAGATAAGCGGTTCCGTTTCTTTCCCTTTTGTATTCCAGCTTTTCTGGAGTCCACCTCGCAAGGCAAATCCTCCAATAATCCAATATTCTCCACCCAGATGCCAGCGATCATCAAAATCGGCTGCCAAGATCATACCATCGAACGGTTTCCATGCTACACCACCTCTTATATGGGTTGGACCCAATTCTTCCTTTTCGCCTGTTTCATAGGTAATTTCAGCTCCAGTAACATTATAACCGGTAAGACCAAAACGAAGTGTAGACCTAGGAGTCCACAGCAAACCCAAATCCAGCCCAAAACCAGTTCCTTTTCCGTAAGTTGTACCATCGTAACTAAGTACATGTGAGAACAGGTTCCCGTTGAACCCAAGAGCCAGAGAGCGAAAGAGTATGAATCCCATGCCCAAATTGATATGATTCCAGGAATACCCCAACTCACTATCATCATAACCCAAGTGCGCCCAATCAACGCCAATAGCCCACTCATCACGAATGGGATAAACATATCCTGCATAACTACTTTTAAGGCCCAGCCCGAACAGGTTGGCATAGGAAACAGTAAATTCCATTCTTCGTAATCCCGGCAAACCAGCTGGATTCCAATAAATTGTGTTACCATCATCGGCGATGGCCACGAAAGTCTCCCCCATTCCCATTGGTCTTGTCCCAACAAAAAATTGATCATTACTCTGCCCCAATAATTTGACAATAAATAACCAGGTTAAAATCGGGAGAAAAAAGTTTTCTTTATTATAGATCCAACCCATTACTTATTAAGCACACCCACTGTAATAGCTTCCACATTCTTACCAGCTTCAATAACTATAATATATAGTCCACTATTAACTATTCTCCCTGAATGATCTCGTCCATCCCATTCCGCAGCATTTCGGCCTGAACCCATTTCCTGTTTTTTCACTATCGTTCGCTTAAGACGGCCGGCAGGATTGAAAACACGGATGGATACGGATGAGGCTTCGCTGAGCGTGTAAAGTATGTGAGTTTCCACTGGAAATAAACTTCCTCCAGGGGAAAACATTCTTGGCTGGCATGATATTTTAGATATCCCTTTGGTCCAATTTCCCAACTTGTTAAAGGACCCAAACAGGCCAAATGTACCGAATGAATCAATTGATGTCGTTATAAAAACTTTTTCTTCTGATTCCTTTTTGGTTCCTCCAAGAGGTATGACATTTGTTCCTCCGGTAATTCTCACAATAGACAGGGTTTCATATAATGTAAAATCCAGATCGGAAGATTCACGGTATATTTTAAGGACTGCTGGTTTGATCAATATTAAAGAATCCGGTATTACCCTATATAAAGAACCGACTTGTACCCAACCTGAATCTGAAAAACCAGCCAGCATCGTATCTTCAACAACAATAGTCACAATAACATCTTCGGCAAAGGAATTTGGTGATATCTGAAGTATCGCCTGACCATCTTCGCTAATAATAGTTCCCCCATGTGAGGCCAAAATCTTGAATGGTGATGAACGATAAAAAACGGCCGTTTCCATTTTATTTCCCTTCAGGTCTTGCCCATTGGAAATAGTAATTTTTATGGATTGCCCTGGATAATCTTCCGGTAAAGTCAGAGTCCCGGTCCAAACATTTCCGGAAAAGCTTAACTTCGAAACCAATAATGTATCTTTAAATACGCTTCCAGGGTGAGTTACGCGCAAATCTAGTTCGTGGAGAATATCCATACCAAATTGTTCTTGAAATTCAACCACGATGACCACCGAATTGTTGGGGTTAAAATTGGCTATCAAGGTATCCACTACCGGAGGTGTTGTATCTATGAAAAAGGAAGCTCCCGATGACCAATTTGAGACAGCATGGCCTTGGTCAACCGTCCGAACCTGCCAATAATACATTCCATCTTCCAGACTGACTATTTTTCTGGTTAGAGCGGCACCCAAGCGGCCATCACCATTCGGATCTGCTCCAGATAGAATATCATCACTCTCATGACTTGTGCCTACACGCACCGAATATGTCAGAGCCTGTGAGACCGTTATTCCTCCAAAGGAGTTCTCAACATCCTGGCCTGAGCTCCAGGATAATTCCACTATAGAAACGTTATCCTTAGCTAACAGACCAAATGGAGCATTGGGATTTTTATTTTCATTCAATACGCCTTCCAGGTTATCAAATACCTTAGCAAAATCATTCCCTTCTTTTCCAATTCCGGCAACCAAAAGATCCAGGTCGCCGTCCCCATCATAATCCCCCCATCTAACCGTCCCCGTACCTGCCCCGGCCAACGTATCAAATTTAGTAAATGAACCACCATCATTGATCCAAACACGTGTTATTGGATCTTCTCCCACTTCACCCAGACCTACTGTTACAGTTGAATTACCGGCTATAGCTAAATCCAAATCGCCGTCATTATCATAGTCTCCCCAATCCAAACTACCATAATATACCCCCCCCTCCAATGATATAACATCTGATGAGGAAAAATTCCCATTCATATTCGAAAATAGCTTTAGTTCCAATCCGGAACTGTATAATCCTGTCACAGCTAGATCCGGATAACCATCCCCGTTAAAATCACCCCAATCCATGGCTCCTGCACCAGGACTCTCATTAACTAGTAACTCGGAAAGGAAAAATTTTCCGGTTGAATCACTCTTATAAATCTTTAATACTGAGTAACCTATTGAATCAGTTCCGGCTATTGCAAAATCAATGAAACCATCCTTATCCACATCATTCACTGTAAGCATAAGGAATGACAATGGACTTATATTCTGAAGAGTATCCTTTAGAAAACTGGTCCCTCCCTGATTTGAATATATTTCCAAAATCCAATGGCCTTCCGGACAGCCCGTAACTTGGTCGGGGGATTCATCGCAGCCTCCTATTAATAGGTCCAAGAATCCGTCAAGGTTGTAATCCAACCAAGCTATCCTTTGACTTCCGCCCCAGACGTTAGGTAAATTATGGTCTTCGATTTTTATAAAAAGGTCACTTCCTTGAGACCAGCGATATAAAAGAGTAATAGGAGTAAATCCTTGAAGTCCAGAAAGGATAAAGTCCAGAAACCCGTCATTATCATAATCACCCCATGCCATTGATCCACCTGTAACTGATTCAATATCCTGATTCAGGTCCTGGGTCAGCAAACCTGGTGGCTCATTTTTGAACAGTCGTGTGGCCGTATCTCCCAATGCAAATGAGATTCCTGTCAAAGCAAGATCCAATCTCCCATCGCCATTATAATCATTCCAATCTGCAGTATTGAAACGAACTCCTGAAAGTGACTGAATTGATTCCACCAAACGAGAGACAGGAATTGAATCTTCTATTGACCATAATGATGATTGATAACCCTGATCAAAACTGCGAACAGACCAATAATAGGTTCCATGGTATTTGTCTTGAAAAACCTTCATCAAGTGAAATCCAATATTTGAAGTACCAAAAGGTACGATCCCGGAAAAAATATCATGTCCCTCTGAAGTAGTTCCAAGTCTTAGTGTATACCCTAATCCTTCAGTAGCTGTCTCCATATCTGCCCCAGGGGTCCAAGAAAGAATTATTCGGTTCCCTACGGCAAAAGAAGAAAGGTTTTCCGGTGGATCAGGGAGTTGATTATCAGCTGATGTCTGGTTCACATACAAAGAAGAAAAAGCTGTATAATCAATATCAGGATACTGTAAACCGTTTAAAAATATATCCGGTTTCCCATCATGATTAAACTCGCCCAAAGCTGAATTTTTAGCCCATGGAAAAATCCCTGCCGTTTGAAATACTCCACGACCGTCATTTTTAAATAGCTTTCCTTTTAGAGTTATGATTTCTTCCGCTGAAAAATTCACTGTATCGGCTCCGGTTATGAGTAAATCCACATCGCCATCCGAATCGAGGTCGCCTGCAGAGATACTTCCATAACTCGCACCAAAGTTTATTCCTGAATCAAAAAATTCTTTCAAAGTACCAACCGGTTCATTACGGTAAACAATTGTGGTGGAAATTCCCAACGTGTCTCCGTCCCAGCCAGTGGTGATCAAATCCAAATCACCATCAGTATCTATATCAGCCCATACTACACTCGAAGCTTTGAGACCAATCAGTTCTTGATTCGTATCCTCTATGAGTCTGCCTGTAGGTTCATTCTTATATATTTTCATAACCCGGGAAGTAGTTCCCGCACTCTGCCCGCCCACCACCAGATCCAAGTCACCGTCATTATCATAATCCCCAAAGGCTGCGTCCCCATTTGCTAAAGCGGCTAATATTTGGGTTTCATCAACTGTAAGTATCCCCAAAGGATCGTTCATATAGATGCGGGTGAAAACCCGTTGTTCCGGGTATTGTAGTCCCATAAGGAATAAATCGAGATCACCATCATTGTCAATATCTCCCCATTCAGCGGTACTCCACAAAAGGCCGGGGAATGATTGATTTTGATCCCAAAAATATTCACCATTTTCATTAATCATTAAAACAGTAATTCCCCCTCCGGTGATTATAAGGTCCAGATCACCATCATTGTCCACATCTCCTGCAGCCAAATCCCCGTACGAACCGGTGCCAAATGGTAATGTCTGACTCAGACTAAAATTACCTACCCCGGAGTTGAAATATATTTTTGTCATATTTTCTTGAGTGTCCTTGTCAACTCCGCTTAAAATAAGATCAGTAAGATCATCATTATTTACATCCACCCAAATCGATTTCCCTCCGCCAAATTGGAACAACATTGAGCTTACATTACTATCTAAGGAAAAAGGTAAATCTTGTGGTACAACTTGTTTTACAAGGAAAAGAAAAATAATTATAAGAAGTTTAATACTGGATACTCTATAACTTGGATAAATCATTAGATAAACGCTTATTTTGACGTGGCAGTTTCTATGCCATCCCATTTCGAACCCGGAGGATTTTTTATTAATGAGTCACAACGCTTAATTAATACCTGTGATGGAGTAATCTTTTCCGTAAATGTATCCCTGTGAAACTCCAGTTTTTCAGACTGATAGAACAGACGTTTTGCTTGCTCCCATTGTCTATCCATATAAAGAATAATTGCTTCATTAAAAAACGATTGCAAATCTGCAATAGCCTTATCTTTTTTTGGGTCTGGACTTAATAGCTCATGCAATTCAACAGCTTCCTTTTTTCCTACAACTCGAATCCTGTCCACCAGTCTCGTTTGCATTTTACCATTTTCTATATGATTAATCGTTTCACCACTGACAGATGTGAAAATACCATATTGTTTTCCAATCGATTCTAGCCGTGCGGCAATATTAACAGCATCTCCAATCATCGTATAATTCATTCGGGTCTTAGAACCCATATTACCTGTAACGATCAAACCAGAATTAATACCAATACGCATTTGCATTGTTTTGACAATATCAGGCCATTTATCACCCTCACTTGTCCATTTCTCTCTAAGCTTTCTTAATGAACGCTGCATAGCTAAAGCTGTCAAACATGCTTTTTCCACATGGTCTTCCAGAGGTACGGGTGCTCCAAAAATGGCAATAATGGCATCTCCCTCATATTTGTCTAAAGTGCCCTTATGTTCCAGCAAAATGTCTGTCATGGCGGTCAAGTATTCATTTAACAGCTCTACTAATTTCGTGGGATTACCCAGCGTTTCTGCAATCGTTGAAAAATTTTGTATGTCCGTAAAAAATGCGGTCCGAAATCCTTCTTCTCCACCCAATTCCGGCATTGTTTCTTCTTCAACCATTTGATCGATTAATTCTGGAGAGAGATATGCCTTAAATGTATTATGGAGGAATTTTTTATCTTTTTCTTCCATCATGAAATTGTATATAGTCAATCCCAAATAACTAAATAAGAAGACTAAAGACGGACCAAGAAAATCCATCCAAAATCCCTTATTACTGAACATTGAAATATTCACTACTGCCATTATTCCCCACATGGCTGCAGTCACTCCACCACCAACCAAAGGACGCAACATGGACACAACCAAACTCACCAGAAACCCCACAGCCAGGATCACGATGATTTCCAGTAACCGTGGACTCCTTTGGATAAAATTGCCTGTAAGAATCGTATTCATGGCATTGGCATGTAGCCCGATCATGGGATATCGGGAATTGAAAGGCATTGGATTCAGGTCATGTGTGCCTGCAGCTGTTAAACCGTAGAACAATATTTTATTTTTGAACTCGTAAGGCGCGATTAATTTTCCTCCAAGGCTGAACCGTGTTTTAGGTGGATAGAAATAAAGAGGATGCAGAGCGTCTGTATTTCCCTCGGCAAGGAAATAGTTTTGTAGAATTCTAAAATTCCATTCAAGGGTTGAATTATCTTCTAAAGACATGGTTACCAGAAGTGAATCGTACGAAATTTCTCTTTTATTTATTAGTATAATTTCAATTTGGTTGTTTGTTTTGATTTGCTCATAGAACGCAACCATTCCTTTGTTTATCCTGTTAACAGGCAATCCTTGGGATGTGAAAAATTCATACCCATCCCAGTCCGGGTTTTTCTCTATGGCTTCTTCTACCCTTTTACCTTGAATAACCTTTGTTATAGTATTCTTAGCAACAGTAAAATTGTCATATCCTTCCTGAACCAATAACTTGATAATCTCTTGAGGAGCAGATATTAAACCTGGCCGCTGGTAAAGAAGTGTCTTTATTGCATCCAATATGGAATTCGTTTGCTCAAGATTAGAATATTCCATTACCAAATTATAAGGATAGTGAACAAAATCATCCGTCCAATCTCCTACCCAATTCACCATCATAAATCCTTCTTTAGAAATGGGGATATATAGATTATTCCCATCAGTTTTGGGTACGATGACTGCTTCACCAGGTATGACTTGAATATCTTTAAATGAAACATCAAAATAATCGCATATCATCAACAAAACAATGGATGGAAACAGTCGATCATCATAAACGCCCAGTAAAGGGTAACGGCGGATTGTTCCGTCATCATCCACCTTTGCTTGCGCATAACCAACTCCCTTTGCGGCACTGATAAATTCATCTATGGGTGGTTCAATATCGTAAAAGGAATAGAGTGTATTTTCATTATCTGTTGCTAACCTTTTGGAAAAAGGTTTTAACAGTTCAAGTGCATGTTCCTTACGATCAGAGCGTTTTTTTATTTCGTGATGTTCATCTTCATCTATTGTTTTAAAACTCTGGGCCAAATACACATTTTTGGCGGATAACATCGCTTTACGCATAATATTATCATTATCTTTAACAAAACTGCGGAGGGTAATTCCATTAATATAATTTGTATCTATTTCTGTCAGCACTTCAATAGGAATGTATGGGGTACTGGGTTCAGGAAAATATATATCAAACGCAAGCATAGCTACATCCTGTTCATGAGCAAATTGAATTAATCTGCCATGCTTGTCCCTTGTCCAATCCTGAAACCTGCCTTCAGTCTGTAGGGCCTGACTATCGATGTCTATTGTGGCAATATCTTTACGTGCTTCTACGGGTCCACGTATTTTAAAGCGCAGGTCAAGGAGTTTTAATTCAATAGATTCGTAGAAAGGAAATAAAGAAAGCAGAATTACACACCCAGCAACCCCAAGAGATAAGACCAGATATTTAGAAAAGACCTGCTTTTTAAAAACCATACACCCTGGCGAATCGCCCTAATAGTTATAGGCGATAAAAAATAGATAGCTCCCCAAAACTAAAAAGACAGTCCCCCAAATACGACGGTGATAGAATATTGATATTTCAAAACTGGGGTTGGATTTGTCCATTCTTTCACTCATTCGGAAAATGACATTTGGGGCTACTATCATTAACACTCCATAAATGACAATAAATATTGCAATGATTAAAAGTATCCATAAAAGTGTTAATTCCGAATTCATGTTGATCTCATATTTCGTTTTATTATGATATTACGTTTAAATCCAGATAAGTGTGTAAATCATTAAACCACCTAAAAAGATTAGCAAAATCCCAAATGTGATGCGTTTTTTTAGAAAAACTGTATCTGTTTCAAACTCTTTGTTCAATACGTCTCCAGTGTAAATGAGTAACTTCGGATTTACCCAGAGTACAATTCCTGTAATTAATGCTATTATTGCTGCTATCCAAAGAAATATCTGCATAATATAATTTTCAAGTTACCTATTATGTAATTTAATGAACCATGTTGGTTCAATGTGACGAAATATTCATTGGAAATTTAACCTATATACAAAATTTCACAAATTGTTTTGAACTGGGATAAAACTTGAGCTATAAACAACCAAACTTTTTTAACGTTGATAATACACGAATCATCTATTGTCCAAAGACAGGTATATTTTCCAGTGGAAGTCTGGCGGTAACCAACAACATAAAATTAATCATTCCAATAATTATTCCCGATAAAGGCGGTTGTATAACTTGATAGGGAATCCGGATCGGTAACTACAATAATGAAATTATTCCTCTTTTGGAAATAATGTGGATTGGAAAGTGGGCAGGGTAGCAATCGTGGTCACAGTAGGAGAAGCATCAATCTTTTTCGGCCCGCTTGATTCATCGGTGTTCAACTTTCTCCGGACCCACTTTAGAAGGGTCATCCTATGAAAACCCTTGACATGCTCATCAATACTCCAACCATGTACCTGGAATGATAAAGGGTTCGAAATCGATGGCATGACTTAAGACCAAGGGAAGGGGGCCTCGGGTAATAGAACAGTTATTTATTTTCACTTTCCCTTTTATCACAAGTGAACCCTCGATTGTTGAATTCCTTATATCCAGGGCTTTTCCTGACGCTAAAACAACAAAATAATCCATAATTTTATCCTTTGCTATTGACATGTTCTTGGGGTCCCCATTGTATAGAATCTTCCATAATCCGGATACAA
>JADFPG010000096.1 GCA_022562455.1 Fidelibacterota bacterium
ACGATGAAATGATTGATCGATTTGGAGAGAGTGACCAGCCTGAGTTGTTAGAGCAGGTTGCCAGGGCTCACATCGGTTCAGCAATTATTCGTTCTGCTCTGAATAATTATTCGGAAGCTTTGGCAGACTTTGAAAAAGCTCTAAGAATCAAGCCTGATCAATCCAGAGCATACGCAGGACAAATTGAAATGTTGTTTGCTTTGGGACAGGTAGACAATGCGTTAGTTGCCTTAAACGAGGCATTCGATATATTCGTTGATTCCCCATCCCACTTATCGTACATGTTCTCCAAACTGATAAATCGCTTGAGCCTAAACGAGAATATACTTAAGGGAGTTATTGATTTGTTTGTCAAAGGGGACAAAGAAGAATTGCTGGTTGAAGGGTTAATTGCGTGGGTTCAAAGCTTATTGCCGATGTCCGAGGACAAAGCAAGAGATCTTGAGAGTGTGGAACGAACATTAAAGAATGTTTTTGCTAATATTTCAGAGGCTGAACTGGTATTGCAAATGCTAACTGCCGTTCGCCAAGATGCACTAGGTGATCGAAAAGCATTAATGAACATACCTTTGGAATTGCGGAGATTGATTGAGCCGGGAAAAAACGATTAGCCTGTCTCACTTTATATGTAAAATGTTCATAGATACCCATGCTCATCTCTACTACGAGAGGATTCACAAACAGCTTGACAGTGTATTAAATCGGGCAACTGACGCTGGTGTGAACACCATAGTATGCGTCGGAACTGATTTGTCTTCTTCCCGCAATTCTATTTCTATAGCCGAGTCCTATCCGAATATTTATGCGACAGTTGGGATTCATCCCCACGATGCCAAGGATGCCCCATCAGACTATTTATCACAAATTAGAGAATTGGCTTCCCATCCCAAAGTGGTGGCAATTGGGGAAATGGGTCTCGACTTTTACCGGAACTTTTCGCCCACAGATGTTCAGATTGATATGTTCACTAAGCAACTAAAATTGGCAAAAGAGCTGGAATTGCCGGCAATTGTCCACAATCGAGATGCAGATGAAAAAGTAATTGAAGTGATTAGAAAAGTAGGAATCCATTACGGAGTGGGGCATTGTTTTTCCAGTGACATCGAAATGGCAGAAAAATTGTTGGAATTGGGGTTTCATATTTCTTTCACAGGAAATATTACATTTGGGAATAATAACACTGAATCTGTATTGAAGATGGTACCTTTAGAATCGATTATGCTGGAGACCGATTGTCCTTTTTTAACGCCGGTTCCCAATCGCGGAAAAATGAATGAGCCTGCCAACATTCCTTACATTGCATCGCGAGTAGCAGAGATAAAAAATGTTACGAAAGAAAAAGTAGCAGAAGTTACCACAACCACAGCAATTAACTTCTTTAATCTACCGGTGTGAAACATCCTGCTCGAAAAAAGTGGGGGCAGCACTTTCTCACGGATACAAATCTCCTTCACAAACTTGTCCGTATCATTGATCTGCAACCAGAAGACCAGATTCTTGAGATCGGTCCCGGAGGTGGGGCTTTAACAGAATTAATAGCGCCTAAAGTAAAAAAATATGTGGGTGTGGAGATTGACAAAGACCTCTATCAAATACTGACTTCTGATGATTTTCTCAAAGATTATGCTTTTATAAATGACGATTTCTTGAAATTAGACTTATCAGCGCTTCCTTTTGATGATGGGTTAATTCGAGTGATTGGTAATATACCTTATAATATCACTTCACCTATTATTTTTAAGCTTTTAGAGAGCAATGTGACTTGGCAGGATATCCATATTATGGTGCAGAAAGAAGTGGCAGAACGATTGATAGCTAAGCCAGGAACAAAAGTCTATGGACGGTTATCAGTTATGGTTCAGGTATTGGTCGATGTAAAACAGAAATTGGTAATACCACCGGAAGTTTTTGTCCCTAAACCGATAGTAGATTCGGTTTTTATTTCTCTTCGCTTCCACGAGCGATACCAACTAAGCCCGGAAACTTATGAAAGACTTAAACATGTAGTGAAAGCGGCATTTGGTCAACGCAGGAAAATGCTACGGAATTCCTTAAGTGAATTTCATTTTAAAGACGATTTAGGGATTGATTTTACACGAAGACCCGAGTCATTATCGGTTAACGAGTTTATTCTACTGGCTGAAAATATTATAATATAAATTTTGGTTCTAAGTCTTGTAATAGTCTCAAATAGAGAGTAAATTTACATACTTTGGCAAAAACGAAAAATCAATAGAAGAGGGGGAATTTGAATGCCCAGTGATGCAAATCGAAGTCTAAGCAGGTATTTAGAAGAAATAGGTAAATATCAGCCATTAAAACCAGCAAAAGAGATTGAGCTTGCGCAACGTGTTAAGCAGAATGATCAGCAGGCATTGACAGAGCTGACCGAAGCCAATCTGCGATTTGTTGTATCGGTAGCAAAAGATTATCAAGGTCAGGGACTACCCTTAACGGATTTAATTAACGAGGGGAATTTGGGTTTGATAAAAGCTGCAGAACGGTTTGATGAGACCCGTGGATTTAAATTTATTTCATATGCTGTCTGGTGGATTCGGCAGTCCATTTTGCAGGCTTTAGCAGAACATTCACGGATCGTCAGGTTGCCGCTTAACCGTGTAGGTACCATTAGTAAGATCACAAAAGCAGCAGAAGACCTTGAGTCAGAATATGAGCGTCCACCCAATGAGGATGAAATTGGAAGGCATCTTGAGATGAATCCGGATGAGGTGACGGATGCTATTCGAATTTCACGGCGACACCATTCGTTAAATGCTCCATTTAGAGACGGAGATAAAAACTCGCTGATGGATGTGGTAAAAGATGATAAACAACACCCCCCGGATTACCAACTAATGACGGAATCACTCCGTGAAGAGATCAGGGATAGTCTTAATTCCCTGAAGGATCGTGAGCAGGATGTCATTAAAATGTACTTCGGAATAGATCGGGATTATGCCCTGACTCTGAATGAAATCGGGGAGGAGTTTCACTTGACAAGAGAGCGCGTTCGACAGATAAAAGAGAAAGCTATCCGCCGCCTGCGTCACAAGTCCCGTAGCAGAAGTTTGAGAAATTATTTAGGATAGGTATGAAGGGAGGTGTTTACTATTGATTCAGGTTACAGTTCATAAAGGAGAATCGTTGGATAGAGCCCTTCGCCGCTTCAAAAAGAAGTATGAAAAAGCAGGTGTTCTGAGAGAAGTGAAGCGGAAATCTTACTATCTTAAACCAAGCGAGGCAAGACGAGTCACCAAAACAAAACCCCGTAGGTACTATTAAAGATCAATCTGGCTCAAATTCGCTTTAATTATGAGAAGATCCGGAGCAAACCGGATCTTTTCTTTTTTTGAAAAAATCATCGTCAGATTCACCTAAAATCGTTTTAATTTTAAAACCTGTGAAACCAATTATGAATTCCTATAACTTCCTTGGACTATTTCAATGTTAATTGAAAGTATTTCAGGCATTAGAGGTATCGTACCCTCCAGCTTAAATGTTGATTTGGTAGCGAAGTATACCCTTGCATTTCATCGATTGTGTGACCTTGGTTCCATCATCATTGGCAGGGATTCCCGTCCGTCTGGTAGTGAATTGATATCATCTGTAATTAACCAGTTAATTTCAGCAGGCAGGGATGTGCAGGATTGTGGAATTTGCCCCACACCAACAGTTCAATTTGCTGTTGAAGATACGGAAGCTGTCGGAGGAATTATCATCACTGCCAGTCACAATCCTTCAGACTGGAATGGTCTCAAATTCGTCAGGAAAGACGGCTGTTTTCTTAACAGTGAACAATTTGCACATTTCCTGATATTAATGAAATGTGAAGAGGAATCTGAAAATGTCCAAAGGACGCTGTGCGTAAACCCGGGTCGATATTTTAGGTTTGATCAGGCAATTCGGCGTCATATCGATCGGATTTTAACTATAGACTTTATTGATATGGAAGCGATTCGGAAACGGAAGTTTAAAGTGGCAGTAGATACGGTTAATGGCGCTGCCGGGAATGCTCTTCCGACACTTCTTGAAAAATTAAATTGTGAAGTTATTAAAATAAATTGCGATCTGAACGGAGAGTTCACCCGTGGAACAGAACCACTTCCTCAACACCTGACTGAGCTTATGAAAGTGGTTAAGGAACATCGGTGTGATGTTGGTTTTGCCACCGATCCTGATGCAGACAGGTTAGCTATTGTGGATGAAACAGGTCACCCAATCGGGGAGGAATATACCCTGGTTTTAGCTATTGACGATTTCCTCAAATCAACAGGAAAGCAGGAAGTATTTGTGACCAATCTTTCCACAACGATGGCAGTGGAAAAAGTAGCGGATAAATATGGATGTAAAGTAGAACGCACCGCTGTGGGTGAGATCAATGTGGTTGAAAGGATGAAACAAGTAAATGCCCGACTGGGGGGAGAAGGTAATGGCGGCGTAATACTTAAAGATGTTCATCTTGGTAGGGATTCTTTGGTGGCAGCAGTATTAGTTTTGGATCGAATGTCCAGGTCTGAGAAAAATTTGAGCCAAATTGTATCAGGTTTACCTCAATTCTATATGATAAAAGATAAAATCGATAAAGAGAAAGTCGATCTGGACCGGATATATAAACAAACCCTAAAAACTTTTGATGACGCCGATGTAATAAAAACAGATGGAATCAAGTTCGTCTGGGATAATCGGTGGATTCATTTACGTCCATCCAACACCGAACCCATAGTGCGTATTTATGCAGAAGCGACTTCAATAAATGCTGCTAAGGAATTGATAAATACAGTAAAATCTAAATTATAATATGCTGAATTATCACTGATTACAGTAAACTTTACTAAACCTCTGAGATTTAGTAAAGCTTTGTTTGTGCAATTATAGTGGGTTGATTAAAAATTTACCGTATAATTCCTTCTCACGAACCCTCCTTTAATATAAAAATAATTTTTCTCTTGACAAGTGTATATTTCTTTGCGTAGCTTTGAACAAATGATAATACTAACTGAACATATGTTCATTTAATGGCGCCACTGCAATCAGATAAAACATTAGTGATGGTAGAAGCAGCTCGACTCTATTATGAGCACCAGCTCAACCAGCAGCAAATTGCAAAGAAGCTGGGCATTTCCCGTCCGGGGGTTTCCCGTCTTTTGCAGCGAGCTCGTGATGAAGGAATCGTCCGGATTGAAATACTTGATCCTTCTGAAAGAGGAAGTCAATTAGAAGATAAACTAAAAAACCAATATGGTTTAAAGAAGGTGGTAGTCGTACCGGAGGATGAAGATGTCCAGGTGGTAAAACGAAGACTGGGACAGGCAGCCGTTATTTTGTTGGATCAAATTGTTACGGAAGGAACTATTTTGGGAATATCATGGGGTACAACCATGCAGGAGGTAGCCAGACAAGTACGATCAAAGCATATAAAAAATGTAGTAGTTGTACAGTTGAACGGAGGTATTTCCCGCGCTGAATATGATACACATGCAAGTGAAATTTCTCAAAAAATCGGTGAAAAATACCGTGCCATCCCGTTTTTACTTCCCCTCCCTGCTGTGGTGGATCAATCTGACCTAAAACGTGCCATCGTCTCAGATAAAAATATAGCCAGAACTTTAGAATTGGCACGGAAAGCAGAAATTGCAATGTTTACTATTGGTTCATTTGGGTATCAATCTGTTTTGGTCAAGGCGGACTATTTTGAAACAGATGAAGTTGATTCTCTATTGCGCCAAGGAGCTGTGGGTGACATCTGCTCACGGATTATTTCATATGACGGTAAAATTTGTTCTGATGAACTAAACTCAAGGACGATTGGGATTGAACTTGAAGAGTTGAAGAAGAAACAATATTCAATTGCAGTGGCGGGTGGTAAAGAAAAATTACAGGCGATAAAAGCTGGTTTGCAGGGACAGTGGTTCAACATATTGATAACAGATGAGTGGGTTGCATTTGAGCTTCTTCACGATTAGAGATATAAGCAACGAATGATAAAAACTTCCACAAAAGAAATTTCAATTGCCATTGGATCTGATCATGGTGGGTACTCTTTGAAAGAACTTCTGAAGGATCATCTCACCCAGAGTGGATATCAGGTCACTGACTGCGGCACGTATAGTTCCGAATCGGTGGATTATCCTCATTTTGCCTATGAGGTGGCGAAAAAAGTCAGTGACGGCTGTGTAGACTTGGGAGTGATGATAGATGGGGCAGGTATTGGATCGGCCATGGTGGCGAATAAAGTGAAGGGTGTGCGGGCGGCGCTCTGTTACGATTTATCCACCGCCCGAAATGCCCGGGAACACAACAATGCCAATCTACTAACACTGGGAGCAGGATTGGTGGGTCCCGAACTCGCCAAGGAGATTGTTGATACATTTTTACGTCATGAGTGCACAGTTGAACGGCATTTACAACGTGCAGAAATGATTGATGAGATAGAATGTCCCCAATTTACAGGTTTCGAATCTGAGAATGAGGAGCAATCAATGTTTAAAGATGAAGTTGTTGAGGGAATTACAAAGGAAGATATTGAAAGAATTGCTGAACGCGTCGGCGAATTAGTAATGTTTCGGGAATCAGGAAGAAATGGGAATGGAAGCCACTGTAAAACAGATATGGTTTGTGTATGTGGTGTCTGTGTGGAGAAAAAACCGGAGACTATACGACAATTCCTCAATTTTGGAGTGGATAGAATAGGGTATCACAACGGGACAGGCTGCGAATGCGTCCCTGAGGATATTGCCCGTTGTATCGATCATACACTCCTTAAACCGGATGCCACAGATGATGACATAATTAAGCTGTGTGCAGAAGCACGGGAATTTCAATTTGCTACTGTGTGTGTCAGTCCAAGTTTTGTTCAGATAGCAGCCAGGGAGTTGGCAGGTTCGCCGGTAAAAGTTTGTACGGTTGTAGGATTTCCTTCTGGAGCTCACATGCCTGAAATCAAAGCGATGGAGGCTCGGCGTGCTATACGGGACGGAGCAAAAGAAATCGATATGGTGATCAATATTGGAGCACTCAAAAGCGGCAATGACGATTTGGTTTATCGGGATATTCGGCTCGTCTGTGAAGCTTGTGAAGACGGGGGCGCCAAAAGTAAAGTTATTATTGAAACAGCATATCTGACAGATGATGAAAAAGTACGTGCTTGTGAACTTGCCAAACGGGCACATGCAAATTATGTAAAAACTTCCACAGGATTTGGACCGGAAGGGGCAACAGCAGAGGATGTTGCCTTAATGAGAAGTACGGTTGGTCATGCGGGAATCGGTGTGAAAGCTGCAGGTGGTATCAAGTCGTATGAGGATGCTCAAAAAATGATCTCGGCAGGTGCAACACGAATTGGTGCCAGTGCAGGTATAAAAATTTTACAACAAGCCAAAACCCTAACTATTTCCAATTAAATCATAACAATAGTGAGGAGGATTAAGTGTGATAGATCTTAGAGCATATGTCTTTTTGGATAATTTACAGCCACAATATGCAGCTTTTTTAGGAACTGTAGCCCAGGGATTCCTACCCATTTCAGGAATGGCATCCCTGTATGTTGAAATCTCTCCGGGGATAGAGATCAATCGAATTACGGACATTGCCCTAAAATCTACAAATGTGACCCCCGGGATGCAGATTGTTGAGCGGTTATACGGCATGTTGGAAGTTCATTCCACATCCCAAGCTGATGTACGGCAGGCAGGACAGGCTATCTTAAACGCTTTAGGACTGAGAGAAGAGGATCGTTGGAAGCCGAAAATATTTTCCAGGCAGGTTATTCGTCATATTGATGATTACCAGACCCAGTTAATCAACCGGACGCGTCATGGAAATATGATTATTCCGGGGCAGACACTTTTTGTCATGGAAGTACAGCCTGCGGCTTATGCTGCCCTTGCTGCCAATGAAGCTGAAAAAGCAGCTGAGATCAATATTTTAGAAGTTCGTTCATTTGGTAGCTTTGGCAGGATTTATCTGGGGGGTGAAGAAAAAGATATCGATGTGGGATGGCAGGCGGCAGTAAATGCCATGGAAGAGATCACTGGAAAAGAGAGCGGTAAATAGGTCTCGATGATTATTCAAAAACTTATTTTCGTTTCTTTGAATCGGGACAGAAGTCTCCATTCAGGGAAGATCAGGAATACAAACGTAATCAAGTCATAATGAGGAGGAAAACATCATGGCAGAAGCACTTGGAATGTTAGAAACACGAGGTTACCCTGCAGCGGTAGAAGCGGCTGATGCAATGGTAAAGTCGGCAAAGGTTGAGTTGGTCTCGTATGAGAAAACCGGTGGTGGATATGTAACTGTAGTTATTCGTGGTGATGTTGCCGCAGTAAAAGCCGCATGCGATGCCGGTAAAGCGGGTGCATCTCGCGTGGGTGAGATTATAGCGGTTCATATTATTGCTCGACCTCACCATAACGTGGACGCGGTTTTACCATTAGGACGGACATCCGAAGGGGAAGCCGAAATGAAAAAGAGCAATTAATAGACAGGGGATAATATGATTCTCGCAAAAGTGGTGGGTACTGTGGTATCCACCCATAAAGAAAAAAGCATGGAGGGATTGAAATTTCTTGTGCTTCAGCAGGTGGATTTAGACGGCTCTGACGCCGGAGGGTTTGTGGTTGCGGCGGATGCTGTGAGCGCAGGATTAGGTGAAATGGTCCTATATGCAACCGGGAGTTCTGCTCGCCAGACTGTCTTTACAGACAAGCGTCCCTGTGATGCGGTAGTGATGGCTATTGTGGATAATTGGGAAGTCGACGGTAAAATCAAGTACAAAAAAGGTGAAAGTGATTGAGTGGCGTCAACTGAAAGTGATGGAACTCCAATATCGAGTGATATCATCTCTTATTTTCTCGTGGCAGGGAAATGAGATCTGGTAGAACAAATGAAATACAACAAAGGAGGTAAACCGTGTCACATTTGACGCAGAAACAGGTGGACTTAATTGCATCACAATTGGTGAATGTGCTGAATGTGCCTGTTGTTCATCCGACTGCTCCTGTCGCGGCAACACCTGTTGCTCTGGAAGGTCATTCTTTTGGGGTGGGCGTATTTACCAGCATTGACACCGCAGTGAAGGCAGCCAGGAAGGCTCACGAACAGCTGATGCTCTTGACTCTCAAAAAACGCTCTGAGATTATTACTAATATTCGAGCCAAAATGTTGGAGCATGCTGAGGATTTGGCGAATCGGGCACATGCGGAAACGGGGCTTGGACGTGCGGAAGACAAATTACTGAAAAACCAATTGGTGACGGAAAAAACACCTGGGACAGAGGTTTTGAAACCCACAGCTTATTCGGGAGACCGAGGTCTTACTCTCATGGAATTGGCGCCTTATGGGGTGATAGGCGCAATAACCCCTTGCACCAATCCTACCTCCACGATTATCTGTAATACCATCGGGATGTTGGCAGCAGGGAATGCCGTCGTTTTTAATGTCCACCCTGCTGCTAAAAATGTCAGTGTTTACAATGTTGAGCTTTTGAATGAAGCGATCACCGAAGTAGGAGGTCCCGCCAATCTTGTGACTACAATCGCTGAGCCTACAATCCGGAGTGCGCAGGAACTGATGCATCATCCGGGAGTCCGGTTGCTGGTGGTCACGGGTGGAGCTGAGGTGGTCAAAGTCGCCATGGCAAGTGGGAAACGTGCAATATGTGCGGGACCTGGTAATCCACCGGCAGTAGTCGATGAAAGTGCGGACATTGAAAAGGCAGCGAAGGACATCGTTATTGGCGCTTCTATGGACAATAACATCATCTGCACTGATGAAAAAGAAGTATTAGTTGTTAAGTCGGTTGCCGATCAATTGTTAGCTGCATTTCCAAGATATAATGCTGTTGTCTTAAAACCATACGAGATTGAGAGACTGGAAAAGGTCATTTTTAAAGAAATTCGTGGACAGCGGAAACCAGCTGTTATGGAAAAATCGTTCATCGGGAAAAATGTTCAGGTGATTCTATCCAAGATTGGGATGAATGTGGAAGATCGAATCCGTCTGGCGATTGCTCCGGTGCAAATAGGTCATCCGCTAGTCTGGAGTGAGCAGATGATGCCGGTACTGCCGGTTGTGAGAATGCAAAATGTGGATCAGGCAATTGACATGGCAAAAGAGGTTGAACATGGGTTTCGCCACACGGCAATCATGCATTCACTGAATCTGGATAATCTCAGCAGGATGGCAAAGGTGATGAATTGTTCTATTTTTGTGAAAAATGGACCGTCTTTGGCAGGATTGGGATATGGGGGAGAAGGGTATTGTACCTTTACCATTGCGAGTCCCACAGGGGAAGGAATGACGAATCCGCGCAGTTTTGCCAGGGAGCGCCGCTGTGTTTTGGTCGATCATTTTCGGATAGTATGATGAAAAAATATCCTGCAATTGCCCTTATTGAATACTCAAGTATTGCGGCTGGGATCCTTTCCGGAGATGCCATGGTAAAACGAGCCCCCATAACGGTGCTGAAATCAGGAACGGTACATAATGGGAAGTACATTTCATTAATTGGTGGGAGTGTTGCATCGGTGGAAGAATCCTTTTCGGAAGGATTGTCACGAGGAGGAGATCAGGTCATCGATAGTGTAATTCTTCCTGATGTCCATCCCCAGGTACACGATGCAATTTTAAAATCCCGAAAACCCTGTTCCGGGGAATCCCTGGGTGTGATTGAAACAAGCACAGTCGCTGCAACCATCCGTTCGGCAGATGC
>JADFPG010000097.1 GCA_022562455.1 Fidelibacterota bacterium
GTTGGTCAGAAAAACGGTGGACAGTATTCGAGCAGGAAAGGTTACGGTAATTCCCCAAGATAATACTCAGGCTACAAAAGCGCCGAAAATAACTCCGGAATTTTGTCAGATTGATTGGCATCGTTCTTCAATCAACATTCATAACCAGGTTCGAGGGTTATCTCCCATTCCCTGTGCCTACACCCACCTGTGGAAAAAACGTTTGAAGATATTCAAAACTCGAATTTCCGGCGAAAAAAACATATCTCCGGGAAAAGTGTCAGCCATTAGAAAAAATGAATTCACAATTTCTTGTGGGACTGGGTCTCTGGATATCCTGGAAGTCCAGTATGAAGGAAAGCGCCGAATGCCTGTAGCGTCTTTTTTACAGGGAGTAGAAATTTCCATTGGGGAGCAAATGGTTGACTGAGAAGGATTATCGTTTTCATACGATCAACATCTTAACCGAACTTGATCTTACACATAAACGCCTGTCTCTAATATCTTCTCACTATTTAAATTCAAGAAATGTCAATAGTCAATTACGTCCCACAATTACCTATTTGACACAAGAAATAACTCGTCAGCGTGGTTTCCTGGATACCATCCTATCGAGGAGGTACCACGGGAATTTCAATAAGTTAGACAAATGTGTCCGTAATATACTCCGTCTGGGTGCATTTGAAATCATATTCAGGGAATCTGTTCCACCGTATGCGTCTGTCAATTCTGCTGTTCAGTTGACCAAAAAAGTTGGGAGTACGAATTTAACGGGGGTTGTAAATGCCATCCTCAGACAACTCGACCCCACGATGAAGCCTGATTTATCTCATCCGGATAAAGAGAAATCTGTGAAGGAGTTAGCTTTTGAACTTTCCCATCCGGAGTGGATGATTAAGCGGTGGATAACTCAATATGGATATCAGAATACGGTTGAATTGTGTATCTGGAATAATCAGAGTCCGGTTTACACAATCCGTCGGAACCGCCTTCAAATAGATCAGGATGAATTCGAATTGTGGTTAAATATGATGCGTATTAAATGGGAGAGATCTCAAGCGAATTCACATTTTTATATGATTGATCAGGCATCCAAATTGAGAATAAGTGATGGGTTTTTAAATGGATATTTTACGTTTCAGGATATCTCAGCAGGAATTGTATCTAAACTTGTCTATGAAAATTATCACGAAGTTCTATTGGATATCTGCTGTGCACCAGGGGGAAAAATCTCCTATCTGGCGGAATTGATGGGAAACAAAGGATCTTTATTTGCATATGATGTTGATGAAAGGCGATTAGATAAAGTACGTGAAAATATTGCACGATTAAATCTAAATTGCATTCAATTAGGATTAAAAGATGCTACTAAGGATGATTTTCCTGAATCAGATTTGATATTGTTAGATGTTCCGTGTTCGGGAACGGGGGTAATGGCAAAGCGGGCAGATTTAAGGTGGCGAAGGTGTGAAAAAAACATTTTAGAGATGGCCACCATACAAAAAAATATTTTGAATCATATGGTAACGTATCTAATAGATGGTGGAAAACTAATTTACAGCACCTGTTCCCTGGAACATGAAGAAAATTGGGGAGTGATTAATAGCTTTTTAAAATTTAATAAAAACTTTCAGGTAGTAAAGCCAAAACAATCGGGACTTTCTGATTTAATTGATAATACCGGAGCATTAGTAACATTTCCACCTCGTGATAGTATGGATGGAGTTTTTGCTGTAGTTTTAGAACGGATAGGATGAAAACAATTTTTAGATACATTATCGCTTTTGTCCTCACTTCAGGAATATTGGTATTGGTTTTGGATAAAATCGTTATGCCTGCGTATGTCTCACATTATCAAGGTCGATACCTCCCTGATGTAAGAGGTCTGCCTTTCGAAGAAGCAAAATATAAGCTCCGGTTGGAAGGATTTGAAGCTATGTTAGGAGATGTAAAATATACAAGTAAATTTGCTCCCGGTACTGTCATTGATCAATATCCCAAAGCGATGAGGAGAGTAAAGCCTGGACGGCGGATAAGACTCACGTTAGCGGAGAAAGAAAAAATGATCCCAATCCCTGATGTTGTTGGGAAATCCATTCGAAGTGCCAGACTGGAAATTGAAGAAACCGGATTACAGATTGACACAGTGACGAGTGAGTTCGATGCCGAGGTTCCAAAGGATGTAATCAGGTGGCAATACCCGAAACCGGGTGATTTTTTAAGAAGGGGAAGTGGAATAAAACTCATTATCAGCAAAGGAAAACCACCTGATTTTTACCAGGTCCCTCAACTATTCGGTCTTAGTTTGGAAAAAGCAAGAAAACTTCTCGTTGAAGCCCGTTTAAAAGTAGGAAAAATAACATATCGTCAAAATGAGGATCTCGTACCTTATACTGTGTTGGATCAGTCTGTAGAAGCCGAAACTATCCTCGATCATCCAATTAAGGTTGATCTTATTGTCAGTATACTGAATTTGAATAATGTTTTCAATAAGCTTACGCTACCAGAATAAAAATTGACTTTCCGACAGGAAATATACCGGAAATTGATCCATATTTCTTCCGTAAGTATTCCCATATCTTACTGGTTTGTGTTTGATCGCTCAACAATGTTGTGGATCCTTTTAATAGCTTCTGCAGCGATTCTGGTTGGTGAAATCTTGAGGATGACAATCCCATTCTTTGATGAAATATTCAGCATAATTTTCGGGAAAATAATTAGAGAGCGTGAAAAATCCGGTATTACAGGTGCGAGCTATACTTTGTTAGGATCTTTGATTACTATCTGGATATTCGAAAAAGAGGTAGCTATTTTTGCGCTGATAGTTCTTGCAATTTGTGATTCAACTGCGGCTCTCGTTGGAATTAAATGGGGAAAATCTCCACTGCTTAATAAGTCTGTACAAGGTACGATGACTTTTTTAATCATTGCGTTGGTAATTGTTTTTGTCGTACCGGTGTTTCCTAAAATAGCCGGTATCTGCTCTGTATTTATGATAACAGTTGTGGAATTACTTCCGTCACCTATAAATGATAATCTGTTAATTCCGCTCACAGCGGCTGTTTCCTTTTCAATAGTAAATCTGATTATATGAGTTTTTTGGTACCATCAATTTTGTGGGGTTTGGCAGCGGCGTCTATCCCGATTATTATTCATCTGCTGAGTATTAGAAAAACACAGCATATTGATTTCAGCACTATTCGATTTATTAAAGAACTGGAACATGAAACAATACGGAAGCTCAAAATTAGACAATGGTTACTTCTATTCCTTAGAACTCTTGCCATAATTCTGATTGTTCTTGCATTTTCTCGACCAGTAAAAGTGGGTTATTTCCCACCCTGGGCTGCAGGTGATCGTAATACAAAAATGGTTATCATACTTGATAACTCTGCTTCCATGTCAGCAATCTATGATGGTGCTAGTCTCCTGGATCGCTCAAAGAATAGCATTGTTCAAATTCTGCGAGCCGTTGAAGGAAAGATTAATTTAGAGATATACCAGACCACGCCACTAAAAAACATCTTCTCCGGAGAAATGATCTCAACAGATGAAATTGACATATTGTTGACAAGGATAAAACCAAATTTTATGGAAGATGATCTTTGGACAGGTATTAATTTTGTCCTGAATGAAGTAGCATTTAAGGGGAAGATTTCCACTACAGAGGCTAATAAGGAATTTTTCATCTTTAGTGATTTTCCATCTACTGCAGTAGAAGATTGGCAGCCTGTATCAACTCAGGAATTGTTGGATGGTAGTGGATGGAGGTTCTTCCTTATATCCCAGCCCGAAATAGAGAACAATTTATCAGTTCAAACAGCGGAAGTTTTGACGCAAATTCGATTTCCCGGTCAGCTAATCGATATTATAACAGAAGTTCAAAATTATTCAAAAAACAGCTATAAGGATATTCAGGTACAACTTTTTTTAGATCATAAAAGGGTAGGGCAATTAGTTTCTGGTTTCAAAGCAAAGAAATCCAAGGAATTCTTATTTCGAGCATTTGTTAAGAATTCCGGTACTTTACAAGGGGTGGTAGAAATCCCGGAAGATGATTATGAAGCAGATAACAGGAAGTTCTTTCAATTCTCTATTCCGGATCAGGTTTTTTGTACTCTAATTGGACCGACATTAGAATCCCTCTCTTTTCTTGGAAAGGCGCTCTCTTCTGTTAGTCAAGATCCCCATTTCATCGATTACAGATTAGCAATTTACGACCAAGCAAGTCCTCTTTATTTGCAAAATAGTGATGTTATCATCACGATAAATCCTTCTCAATTAAGCCAATCTAATAGAAAAGAAATTGTGAAGTTTTTACAAAGGGGAGGAGGTATGATCGCATTTCTTGGAGATGATGTTGAAAAACTTAACAATTTTAAATTCTCCAATGTCTTCTCTCTGCCTCAAGTCAATAGTTTGATTGAGTTACCTGACAATATTTTCCATGAAGTCACTTTTATCGATACGGACCATCCTATATTTTCTGACTTTCCCATTGCCAATTTAGAAAGTGAAATGCCTCAGGTTTTTAAGCACGTTAGCATTTCACCGGGAGATGATTGGGACATATTGCTTACTCTGTCTAATGGGAATCCATTATTAATTGAGAAGCATGTGGGAAATGGAAATGTTTTGGTTTTCTCCGTGCCACCAAATCTTAGATGGACTGACTTACCAATTCGAGGGATTTTTGTTCCGTTCCTACACAGAATGATTCACTACCTTTCCACAAAAGAGGGAGCTAAAGATGTGGTAATTGTGGGTGAAAAATTTGAGGTTCCCTTAGACCGATCATCAATTTCCGAAGAGATAGAATTGATTTCTCCTTTTGGTCGGCGTACTTTACTTGTCCCTAACTACCGGAGAGAAGTAGTAATGATTAATGAGGTAGATGAAATTGGGAGTTACAAGCTGATGGCGGGCAGTAAGGAAATAACTTCATTTGTTGCAAATGTATCGGAAAACGAGAATCCATCATTTAGATTCACCACAAATAAATTAATTTCCCTTTTTCCGGAAAAGCAGACAAAGGTTGTATCGTGGAAAGAAGATATAGTCAGCTCGGTATTGGAGGCACGGAGAGGAACTGAATTATGGCGTCCATTTGTCATGGCTGTTTTGGTTGTGCTGGTACTTGAAACTTGGGTTGGAAGGATTCGGAAAGAATCCTCTGAAAAATGAATCGTACGAAAACAATAGAATTAGAGAAAGCTTTACTGGTCGGCGTCGTTCAATCTGGAATGACTGCTGAGGTGGTTGAAGAACATTTGGAGGAGTTGGCTTTTCTTGCAAAGACTGCCGGAGCTGAAATAGTAGGAACCGTTACCCAGCGCATGGAGAAAATTAATCCCCGGTATTATATTGGATCAGGGAAGGCGGAACAAATCGTAAACCAGGCTGAGGAACTTGATGTTCAGTTGATAATTTTTGATGACGAATTATCTCCCTCTCAGGTTCGGAATTTTCATAAACTTAATCAATCTGTAAAAGTTATAGATCGTACGGGATTAATTTTGGATGTATTTGCTCAACACGCTCAGTCACGAGAGGCGAAAACCCAGGTTGAGTTGGCTCAACTCCAATATCTGCTTCCTCGCCTAACACGAATGTGGACACATTTAGAGAGACAGATGGGGGGGATTGGTACGCGAGCAGGGGCAGGGGAAACTCAAATTGAAGTGGATCGTCGTTTGGTCCGTGAGCGAATTTCCAGGTTAAAAAATGAATTAGGCAAAATAGACAGAGAAAGAATCACTCAAAGTAAACGACGTAAAGAAGCGTTTCGTGTGGCTCTGGTTGGATATACGAACACGGGAAAATCTACATTGATGAACGCACTAACCGGATCAGATATTTTTGTAAAGGATCAGCTCTTCGCAACATTGGATACGACAGTTAGATCTCTGCATTTTGACACCAACCATAAAATCCTTTTAAGTGATTCTGTGGGGTTTATCCGAAAACTTCCACACAATTTAATTGCTTCATTTCGAAGTACTTTGATGGAGGTACGTGACGCTGATCTCTTGTTGATTGTTATGGATGCCAGCAGCCTCACGATTGACGAGCAACTAAAAACCGTAAGAGAGGTGTTATTGTCCATTCATGCCCATCAAAACAAGTCACTACTTGTAATGAATAAAATTGATAAAATTGAAAAATCGAGCATTTTGCAGAATTTAAAAACTGATTATCAAGATGCTATTTTCATTTCGGCATTAAATCATCTTCGTTTGGATACATTACAAAATGCAATCATAAAAGTGATGGACAAGTCTTATCAAACAACAACCGTCATTTTTGATCCCAAAATGGGGAAAGAAATTTCATCAGTATATCAGGAATTGGAAGTGTTGGATATTGAATATCGAGAGGATGGTGTTCATCTGACTGTTAGGGGTGATCCAGTATCTGTAAAACGTGTTAAGAAACTTTCAGAAAGTGGTATTTTTTGACAGTGAAGTTTATCAAAAGTGTAACTATTCAGGCTAAGGCGCAGGCGCAGGCGCAGGCAAAGGAAAAGAGCGTTGGGCTATCCACCAGTTGGCGGATCCTCGCCTGTCTGACGACAAGGCAGGCAATGACAAGACTAGTGGTAATTTCTACTAATAACTGAGGCATTACGTTTTGAGAAGCAAAGGTCTTGCCTATAAAGCTGAAAGGCTGTATTTTTCTTTTGGGCATTTTTTATAACTGCATTTTGTAGAGGGATTAATATTACGTTTGTGATTATGAGATTCAGGTTGGTTTATCTTTTGTGTGTATTCTTATATTTTACAACACAAATATGTGCGCAAACTGCCGAACGCCGTAATATAGCAGTCGTCACTTTTGATGCCCGGGGGGTTTCACCCATAGAAGCCGAAGCTGTGGCTGATCGAATCCGCAACGAATTCACGAAAGCTGATGTATATCAGGTAGTAGAACGGGGTTTAATGGAAGAGATTATGGAGGAACAGGCATTTCAGTTGACGGGAGCGTGCACTGAGTCAGAATGCCTGGTGGAGGTTGGAAAGATTCTGGCGGTTCACTTTATGGCAGGGGGCAGCGTGACAAAGGTAGGAAATCTGTTTACCATCGATGCAAGAATTATTGACGTGGAGAGCGGAAAGATCGTTCAAAATGTTATCGAAGATTACCTGGGACCCATCGAAAATTTGATGGTTCACACGACCAAGATTGTTGCTAACAAATTAATGGGTCTTGAAGAGGAGTTTGAAGCTGTCATGTTAGGGGGCACCAGCGACTTGTTGGTCAAATCAAATCCTTTCGGAGCAACTATCTACATTAATGACAGTCCCGTTGGCGACATAACCCCCTACACCATCCAGGGACTGATGGAGGGGGAGTACAGGGTCAAAGCGAAAAAGGGAAATCTTGTAGGAGAGAAACTCGTCCTTCTCAAGAAAAATGAGATTAAAGAAATCGTGATCAATCTGGAACTCGAAAAATTCCTAATCCGGTTATATTCCACCCCGACGGGAGCGGAAGCCTATATCGATAACAAGAAAATAGGTCAGACGCCTGTGGATTATACTGTTACCGATACTACCCTGGACTATATCGTTGAACTACGGAAAGACCTGTACAAGACGGTTGTGGATACGGTTCATTTCCAAAAGAACCCGATGTTGAGAATGAATGTGAGTCTGGCTCCCTGCGGAAGGATTTTTATTCCGGTCAACCTTTCTGGTGTTAATGTGTATCTTGACGGGATGCCCGTGGAAAGTTACCCCTACTATGATGGGGTAAAGGGAATGGTAGATCAGATGGACTTTGGAGATTACATGGTTAGAATGGAGAAACAATATCACCACCCATTCGAAGCGACTGTCTCTTTGACAGAGTTACTGCCCGCAAAGACCATCATCCCAAGATTTGATAAGCTGGAATCCGTCCTCACTCTACTGAACGGTTCTTCTGATGTGGAGGGGCAAATTATTGGCGCTGGAGCTATCATCCGTTCTTTCAGCATTGCTGCGAATGACAAATCTCCCGTAACCGTTCCATACGGAGATTATCAAATCACGGCAAGGGCAAAGGGGTTTTTACCGTTTAGAGAGAATGTAAAAGTCTTTTCTCAGGAGCTGCAGACTATTCATTTACGTTTGAAACGCCCTGATCAAAAGAAAGCGATAATACGATCTTTGTTGTTTCCCGGTGTGGGTCAGATCTACTCATTGCAACATTATAAAGGAGGAATTCTTGCTGTTGTCTTGACTGCTGGTATGTCCTGGGCATATAGTTCTTGGAATAATTACTCTCCTGAATTGGATCGATATGACGAATACAACAAGAATTACATGAATGCAACGACTATTAATGATATGAACAAATATAGGGTTCTCGCAAATGATAGCAGGGATAAATTGAATTCTTATCGCATTCAGTTATTATCTGCTATGGGAGTGAGTGTGGTGACTTATGTTCTGAATCTTGTCGATATTACGTGGCTTTATCCGTATAAACAATCGAGCAATAGTCTAAGTCTGTATTATAACGGAATGGAAAGCGGTGATTTGGTTTCGATCCATTATTTTTGGGAGTTTTGAGGTTTACATCATGATAGTTATTTACCACAGAGATCACACCTGCCAAGCCCGAACATCGGCAGGCAGACGGGGAGGATGAAGAGAAGATGAAAAAAGTTAAATGTAGAATTAACTTTCGTAACATTCATAACATTTCGAAGAGATGCATGATATGATGAGGCTTTCCTCTTTGCTCCATTCATTTTTAGATAAGGTATACATTGGGGGGAAATCTACAGGTGCCAACCTTGCCGCGATGAACCCAGTACTCCAATACTCCAATACTCCATTGCTCCAGTACCCCATTACTCCGATCCTCCAGTTACTCGTATTAATTCTTTTTCTTTCATCCTGCTCCATCCTTGAAGGTCCGAAAGAGATTTCCAACCCAATGGATCCCAACGACCCAGACTTCGTAACGCCTACGGTGACGTTTCTACAGGCGCCTGTCGAAGGAGAAATTGTTGATACTTCTTTTGTTACTTTTGAATGGGAAGGCAACCAGCCCAGCATGAATTTTTCTTACAAAATGGATAACAATGACTGGACTGAATGGTCAACTGAAAAATCAGTGGAATTCAATTATATGGATGAGGGCAGTCACTCCTTTGAGATTAAATCCCGTTATTTTAACGGGGTGGAATCGGACATGCCTCAAAGGATCCTTTTCTCGATCGATGATGTTCAAGGTCCGGCGTTGATGTTTTTCCCTAGACAGAACACTATTAGGAGTGGGACAGCCTTTTCGGTCGAGATCTTGGCGGAAGAGGTAGAGAATCTGGCGGGAGCGAAAGTCGTGGTTCTTTTTAATGCGTCATACCTCCAGGTTCAAGGGATAACCGTCTACGAAGACGAGAGGTCAATTTTAAAGACAAACGGAGGAACGGTGATTCCATTTTACGAATTTGATAACAGTGTGGGTAGCTTAAAAATAGAATCCGGGGTAGCCACAGGTGATCCACCGGGTGTGGATGGGACGGGAGCAATTGCGTCCGTGATGTTTCAAACAATTATGAGCGGTACAACGGAGATTACTTTTGATCTTTCTTCGGAAATGAGGACCCCGAATAACGAGAGTATTTTGTTATCTGAGATGGTGGAGGGGGTAGTTATTATTGAGTAGGAAAAAACAATAAACCTTGATCATTTGCAAATGGTGGTCAAAACAAACTTGGAAGTGAAAAAAATGGATAAAGAATATGAATGGCTAATGCAGCATCCTGAAGAAGAAGCGAAATACAGAGGAGAATGTATTGTGGTTGTTGGGAGTAATATTGTGGCTCACGGGAAGGATTCTAAGAAGGTTTTGGAAGAAGCGAAGAAGTACTCTGATAAACCCTTAATTGCCTATGTCCCGGAAGAAGAGGTTTTGATTTTCTGAGTAATGTTTCGTTTGCTAATTTGACTTTCATGGAGTTTTGATGCATATTTGAACTAAGGGCTAATGAAGGAGAAAAACGTTATGCAAACTGTGTCGAAGAAAATAGAAGATTACGCAAATGATTTGGTTCCGGAAGGAAACATTGAGTTCAAATTTGAAAAACTGATCGAAAATGAACTCATCCGCAGATTAATTCGTTTCCGGCATGTTATTAGATTATTAGAGAAGAAATATGGAATGGATTTCTACACTTTTAGGGAAAGAGAAGTGGTGAAGCAGATGAAGTATTCCTTTGAAGTGGAAAATGATTTTTGCGATTGGGAGATGGCTTTGGATGGAATTAGGACGATTGAGGGACAATTGAAAGAATTAAGGCGAGACATGAATGAACATAAAGGAGGTTAGGAATCAGATTGTTACCGCGGCAAGGGATTCTCCAGTCATAACTTCGACGGAATTGATTGATGAGACAAATTATGCTGTCAAATATCACTTGATCATTGACCAATTGACGTTCGTTCAAGTCTACCACAATGTTGATACGGAGACAATCAGTTACGTACTCGTCCGAAGCCTTTCACGAATATATGGTAGGGACTGTTGTGATGGAACATGGCATAAGCATCCTTTCGAAAACCCCCACAGCCACAATTTCTCACCTGATGGACAAAAGCATTGCACTATTCAAGATTTCTTGGAGGAGGTTGAGGAAATCTTGACAGAGGAGAACCTGCTATGATCCAGTATGTGCATCTATCTAACCTTGAATGTTTGGACGGGGTGTGATCAATGCGGATTAAAGCGTGC
>JADFPG010000196.1 GCA_022562455.1 Fidelibacterota bacterium
CCGGTATTTTTGAAAGGTACCCCTGCTTATCCGTTACAACTTTTGTGATTAATGGAATATCAATTACCGTATCATCTTGAATATCCCAAAGCGATTTGAACAATTTAAGCCGATGAACCTTCCCGTCATTCAGTTTTGTATTGATTACATCAGCGCCGATAACAATAATGACATGGGTGGCAAAATCAGGTACAACGGGATCCCAATAACTATGGACTTTTAAGGGCAAATTCCTTGAACCGTCACATTCAAAAATTGTTACGTCTGCTTCCGGGAGAAAGGATTCCAGTTGAGCGATTGAAATCCCTTTATATTTATCATCTTTGATTTGTTCCTGGAGGAGGTAAATAGGATTTTGAGATCTAAACATTTGAGGTAGAGAAATATTCTTATTGGAGCCTGTCAGGTATAAAGGGATATTGTTTGTAGGTCCTGCTTTGGTAATGGATGTCATCAATACATGATTATTTTCGGTTACAAATTCTTTTCCCAATTGATACATAAGAGATGTTTTACCGCCGCCGCCCAACAATGCAATACATAGTTTGGGAGAGTTGTGAAACACTGCGGGTAAAATGTTCAAAAATGATTGTGAATGAGTCATAGCCTGTTTACAAGGAATAAAATTAACCATTTATGTGTATAAATAGCCTAATGGAATAAATCGTTTTGTGTTAGATACTTTTGGAATTTCAATGCCAATATTATAATTTTTCGGTAGAAATGTATTCATTCTGGATTGGAAAAAGAGCTGGTCGGTTGTCCAGCCCTTTTTTTGATTGATGGCGCAGGAAATGTATATTCATAAGAACGAATGAGTCGGTAATAATGATAAAAGAATCAATATATAGCGGGAAAATAGTGGATGTTGTAAATCGCCGTATTTTTTTGGGTAAGATTCATATTCTTGATGGTATTATTAAACGGGTTGAAGAAACAGATTCTGTGGATAATCAATATATTCTTCCCGGTTTCATCGATGGGCATATTCATATTGAAAGCTCCATGCTTGTTCCGTCTGAATTCGCTCGGATAGCTTCCGTCCATGGAACGGTAGCAACCGTTTCAGATCCACATGAGATTGCAAATATTCTCGGTATTCGCGGTGTGGAATTCATGATTGAAAATGCTTCCACCGTTCCCTTCAAATTTTATTTTGGTGCACCTGCTTGCGTTCCGGCAACGCCATTTGAAACTGCTGGTACCCAATTTAAATTAAGTGATTTAGAAACATTATTTCAAAAGAAAGATATTTTGTATTTATCAGAAATGATGAATGTTCCCGGAGTCTTGAATGACGCACCTAGCGAATTGGAAAAATTAAATCTTGCTCGACAATACGGGAAAAAGGTTGATGGACATTCCCCGGGATTGCGTGGGGAGGATGCTGAAAAATATGTGAAGTTCGGGATCACAACCGATCATGAATGTGTAACTCTTGAAGAAGCCCGGGAAAAAATCAGTTATGGAATGACAATTCAAATTCGGGAAGGATCAGCCGCCCGAAATTTGGATGATTTGATGCCGCTCATTGATGAATTTCCGAAGCGAATCATGCTGTGCAGCGACGATAGGCATCCGGATGATTTAGTGGAAAGCCACGTGCGGGATATGGTTCTTAGAGCGAAAAATGCCGGGTATGATTTATTTAATATCCTTCAAGCCGCATGCGTGACTCCTGTAAAACATTATGGTCTTAATGTTGGGCTACTGCAAAATGATGATCCGGCCGATTTTATTGTCGTCGACAATTTAGATGAAATGAATATTCTATCCACATTTGTTAACGGAGTAAAAATCGCAGATATAAATGGACCGCTTCTTTCAACCCAAACAGTGGAAAAAGTGAATGTATTTAATGTTAGCCAAAAATCTGTTGATGAATTTTCAGTTGTTGCTAAAACGGGAAAAATTCGAGTCATTAACGTCATTGATGGACAACTCATCACGAAATCATCTTTAGAAATACCAAAGGTAGAAAATGGTTTTGCTGTTCAGGATATTGAGAGCGATCTCCTTAAAATTACCGTTGTCAATCGGTATGTAGATACAGAACCCGCCGTAGCCTTTATTTGCAATTTCGGACTGAAATCGGGTGCCATTGCATCATCAGTGGCTCATGACTCACACAATATTGTTGCAGTGGGAGCAACTGATGTAGATCTTTGCAACGCTGTCAATCTTGTCATCAAACACCAAGGCGGTGTTTGCGTGGTGAATGGGGATGTTGAAAATGTAATTCCACTTCCAGTTGCGGGTATCATGACGGACGGGGACGGATACGAAGTCGGGAAAAGATATGCAGAATTGGATAGATTGGCTAAAGAGATGGGATCAACTTTAAATGCTCCCTTTATGACACTTTCCTTTATGGCGCTTTTGGTGATTCCGGATTTGAAGTTAAGCGATCAGGGATTATTTGATGGGAAATCGTTTGAATTTACCCCTTTGTTTACTGGGTAATTTGGCGGTGAAAAGAAATGGTATTGGTAAATTCTCTATTAAGAATGGCAAAATCTCCTCACCAGTAAGAAACGGCTGAAAACGAAATATATTCAGGAATTTGCCTATTGGTAATTACATAGTATGTCGAATATACTCTACTTACTATGCATAATATGTTTTAAATTATATCGTGAATACACTGCATACATTACCGAATATCATTGATTACCAAACGCTAAAAGGCGCTCTGGTATCCTATAAATCAAAACGGGATAAAATT
>JADFPG010000009.1 GCA_022562455.1 Fidelibacterota bacterium
GATTTGTGTAACACGTGCTCTGCTAATCCCCAGGTGTTTGGCAACATCAACCTGATTCCAGTCATTGACCTCCATCAATTCTAAAATGTCGATAGCTTGGCGAAACAGTGATGGCTTTTTTGGTTTTGGGGTCTCCGGTTCAGGCATAAACCAGATTGTGCACATGGTTCCTGTAATACGGTAAAACGGGATTGTGAACGTGATCCACCCTCGGACGGTGTGTGTTTTGTGACCTTGTAGGGAGCGCGAAATTACCCTGAGAAAACGGGGTTTTTCATTTCCTGATTAGGAGGGACGAGAAGTCGCAGCGCAGCGAAGATCCCGATGAGGGAAGTGAATCGGGGAGTCCCTGTCCGTCCGGCAGGCGGGCCTCCGCCGGAGCACCACACTACATGATGACGAACCTACAGTCCATGTAGTTAACTAATCAACGGGCAATCCATTTACCAAATCAACGGTAATGTTGCCCGTTTTTGCTTTCTTTTTAACTTGATAATTCCCAAAATATTTATGCTTTTCCCATTTTTAATTTTTTTGTTATTTTCCACATCTTTTTTTGCGTATGTTTGAAATGCACTTATTATCCTAAAACTGGACAAATGGGTGTTCACCATAAACCATAAGAGGGAAGATTATGAATAATCTAAAAACCATAGGGCGCATCATATACGCCATTCCATTTGGTATTTTTGGCCTGATGCATATGATGATGGCTGGAAACATGTCCGGCATGGTTCCTGCCTGGGTACCAGGCGGAATTATCTGGGTATATATAACCGGCTTGGCCTTGATAGCGGCCAGCGTAAGTATCGTTACTAAGAAACAAATTTATTTGGCCTGCTTGCTGTTAGCCGGACTGCTGGGTGTTTTCGTGCTTACCATCCATTTGCCGATGCTTTTAAGCGGTGACCAAATGGCCATGGGCAGCTTACTGAAAGATACCATCTCGTTAGGTGGCGCCTTGCTCATCGCCGGTTTGTTCAGGGACGAAAATTAAGTTTTAGATAAAACTTATAAAATAAATATCATTCAGACGGTAGGTGGAGACGGGCAATTGATATAATTCCTCGTGGCCGGATCCATGGGATCCGTCTACTCTACCCTCAGTTTATGGTGAAGCATTTATTCCTAAAGTGAGCAAGCCAAGAAGCACTTTGCTGCTCTTGATCATTTTAGCGCAATAGAAATCAGAAAATATTCTGTTAATTTGACTACAATAGTTCTCAAAATATATTTTAATTGTTATTAGCTTGAGTGGTTTAGTTTATTTTTTAACACTTTTGTCACCCAAGCCCTGCTAATACCCAACTGCTTGGCTAACTCAGCTTGATTCCAAATATTCTCAACCATTATCCGATGAAACCACTTTGCGTGTTCTTGTTTTGTTTATACTAGAGGACGCCCATTTTTAGGTACTGATTGATAGTTAAATTTCTTATCCAGGAAGAAATATCGGCCGAAGATAACCGGAATATGGACCTTGAAAAAGTTTGATTCATCATAGTTAACGTGGAGCACAAAACTACCCTGTGAAAGCAGGGTTTTTAGTTTCATACTGGGGGGACGAGAAGTCGCAGCACAGCGAAGATCCCGATGAGGGAAGTAAATCGGGGAGTCCCTGTTCGTTCGGTAGGCGGGCCTCCGTCAGAGCGTGATGATAAACGGACATGGAAAATTCATGTCCGTTTTTATTTTTAAGACGAAAAATTTCAGGTTAACAGCCATAGGAATGATTGGTTTCCACCGAGAGGATAACTATCAGGAAATATTTAACTACTCGTTGTTTTTTAATTTGTCCAATAAAGAGTGCAATTGATAAAACCGTGTATAGGATAGACTTAAATGCGGTAATGCCAAACGTCAAGACCCCTGACGTAACGTTATGAACTCTTGTGTGGTTTTAGCCAAGAACGTGATTTGACGTCTTACCACATAGGGTGGTGATATCAAACTATAACAATTTAAGAGTAAAATACACCTCGCACCGTGCAAAACTCACACTTTTCATTAGAACGATTAATGTAAATTCTTTAATCTATAACGTGTGCTACAAACACGGTTGTGGTATCTGTATTTCTCGCAGTGACCTGTAATTCCCCTTGCTCACACCTCAGCGGAATATTTCTTGCAAAGAAAGAAACAAAGAAAGAAATTAACTTGCATATTGATGTAAGAATATGTTAAAGGATTTAAAGGAAAGTTGAAAACTAAACTGCCATCATTAAGCAACAAGAAGAGTAAATCACCTGAACAAAAATACCCTGATTCTAATCCATTATTATCAACCATTATTGAGAGTCCGAAAGATATTGTCATTTTCGCCTTGGGCCGGAATTACTGCTATACCGCTTTTAATAACGATCATGAGCAGACGATAAAAAAGATCTGGGGGGCCGATATTGAGATTGGTATGAATATGCTAGAGATCATCAAGGACCCCCGGGATCGGGAGAAGATACCCGCTGCGGGGTGTGATGATTACCTGGCTAAACTGGTGTATCAGGAAGTCATTCTGAAAAAATTGAAGGAATGGTTAGCGAAAGAAGGTATTTTTCAAAGGTACATTGGAGATTAACATGACCAAAATCTTAATAATCGATGATATAGAAGACATCCTGATTTCAGTTAAAGCTTTATTGAAGAATCTCGAGCCGGGATATGAAGTGCTTACCGCTCAAAGTGGAATTGAGGGAATCAAGCTGGCCAAATCCAAACAACCGGATACGATCCTGCTGGATGTTCACATGCCCGGGATGGACGGCTATGAGGTTTGTAAACGGTTACGGATGGAAGAGAAGACAGAGCATATACCCATAATCTTTCTGACAGGAGTCAAAACCACTTCCAAAGATCGAATTAATGGCCTGGAACTGGGTGGGGATGCTTATCTTACCAAACCCATTGATGAAGAGATGCTGTTAGCTCATCTACACGCGATGATCCGGATTAAGAAGGCTGAAGATAAAGTACGCCAGGAAAGAGATTTATTAGAAGTAAAAGTTGCTGATCGGACCAAGGAGTTACAGGTGTCCGAAGCCAAATATATTGATCTGTACGAAAATGCACCGGACATGTTTGCTTCCGTTGATGCCAAAACATCAACGATCCTTCGATGTAATCAGACTTTAGTTTTGGCTCTGGGCTATAAAAAAGATGAAATCATTGGTCAACCAGTATTCTTTGTCTATCATCCTGATTGTATGGAAGAAGCGAAGAAAAATTTCCAGCAATTTGTGGATAGTGGGGAGATTCATGGCGCTGAATTGCAGTTAAAACGAAAAGACGGTAGCAAAATTGATGTTAGTTTGAATGTATCGTCTGTTCGTGATGAAGAAGGCAAAGTGCTTTATAGCAGGTTAATATGGCGGGACATCACCCAGCGCAAGCGAGTGGAGGAGGAATTCAGGACGCAATCCGCTCAACGCCACAGATTATTGGAAGCTGGACGTCAGTTAATATCTTCTCTGGAAATTGATAAGGTCTTGAAATATGTATCTGAAGAAGTTCGCACACTCTTGGGTTGTAACGGTGTAACAATCTATATACTTGACGAGCAAGGCAAAATGCTTGAACCGATTCTGGCCTACGATCCCCCTTATGAAAAACAGATCATGTCTGCCAAACTTGATATTGATAACAGTTTAACCGGGCAAGGAATAAAAGCGAAGAAAGGGATTATATTTAACTATGCTACCCAGCAACCAGGTGGTTATCACATACCCGGTACTCCAGTTGATGACGTTGATCATATTATCACAGCACCTTTCATTATTGGTGAGAGAACTATTGGAGCATTAACTATTTATCGGAGGCAGGAAATATTTAATGAAGAAGATCTAACTTTGGTCGAGACTTTCACAATGTATGCCAGTACGGCAATCAACAACGCCCAAGTGCATCAGGAGTTGCTGAATCAAATTGAGAAACGCGAGCGGGTGGAAGAAACTTTGAAAGCGAGTACCACCATACTTGAAGAATCTCAAAGAATAGCTAACCTGGGCTCCTTTGTACTGGATATTACAACTGGTATTTGGACCAGTTCTGGAATTTTGGATAAAGTATTTGGTATTGATAAAGATTACAAGAGAGATGTCAGTGGATGGGTAGAAATCGTACATCCTGATGAGCGTAAAGAAATGCAGGATTATTTAACTAATCATGTGATAGCTGAACGTAAACCTTTTGATAAAGAGTATCGCATAATTCGAAAAAATGATCAGAAAGAATGCTGGGTCCATGGCCTTGGAAAACTTGAATTCGATTCTGTAGGGAAACCCATCAGAGTGATAGGAGTAATTCAGGACATTACCGAGCGGAAGCAGGCGGAGGAGAGACTAAAAGAAAGCGAGAGAAAGTTTCGCAATCTTTTTGAAGAATCGCTGGATGCCGTATTCATATCAACCCTAGATGATCGAATATTAGATATGAATAAAGCTGGAAATGAACTTTTTGGATATACGGTTGATGAGTTTAAAAAGCTTAATCCGGAAATATTATATGCTAATAAAAAGGATAGAGAATCCTTTCTGAGGAAAATTAAAAAGCAAGGATTTGTGAAGAACCTCGAACTCAAATTGCAGAAAAAAGATGGAACTATAATATACTGTTTGGAATCTAGTATTGGCATTCGAGATGCGAATGGCAACCTCATCGGATATCAAGGAATTATCCGTGATATCACCAAACGTAAACAGGCTGAGGAAAAACTAAGAAATTCCGAGAGAAGATATAAGCACCTTTTTGACGAATTAGAAGCAATATTTGACCTTCTTCCTGCACTGATTTTTTATAAGGATACAGAGAACAGGCTCATTCGAGTAAATAAATATGTTGCCGATGCTTATGAAATGACAAAAAATGAATTGGAAGGTGTAAATTTGTTTGATCTGCATACAAAAGATCAAGCCCAGGCTTATTGGGACGATGATTTGAAAGTAATAAATAGTGGTAAGCCTAAATTAGATATAGATGAACCTTGGGAAACAGCAGAAGGTTTAAAATGGGTTAACACAAGTAAAATACCTTTTGTTGATGAGAACGGAGATATTATCGGAATAATTGGTATTTCATTAGACATCACCGAGCGGAAGAAAACAGAAGAAGAATTGCAGGCATCCAGGGAATATGCTCAGAATCTTATTAATAGTTCCCTGGACATGATCATCGCCGTGGATAAGGGACGCAAGATCATGGAGTTCAACAAGGCCGCCGAACAAACGTTTGGCTACAAGAAAGAAGAAGTGATGGGTAAACACGTGGAGTTGCTTTATGCAGATGTGAGAGAGGGTCGGACAGTCCACAAATCAACCGTGGAAAAGGGAAAGCATGTTCAGGAGATAACGAATAAGCGTAAAAATGGTGAGACCTTCCCGGCGCTGCTGGCTGCCTCTACTCTACTCAACGCTCAGGGTGAAATAGTAGGAATCATGGGGGTTTCCCGCGATATCTCGGAACAAAAAGCGGCGGTGCAGGCACTGCGTGAGAGCGAAGAAAAATTCCGCGGTGTAATCGAGCAGTCCAACGATGGTATTTATGTCCTTCAAGGGGATCGGTTTGTCTTCATCAATCCCCGCTTCACGGAAATCACTGGCTACGAGCTGGAGGAAATCAGCGGAGAGGATTTCGATTTCATGAAATTGGTGGCTGAGGAAGGACTAAAAGTGTTAGAAGAAAGAAAAGCGATGCGAGAAAAGGGTGAAGAACCTCCTGGCCGGTACGTTTTTAAAGGCCTCAGAAAAGATGATCAAGAAAGGGATTTTGAGGTAAGTATAACCCTTGCGGAATGGGGGGGCGAGGAAGCAACTTTAGGAATTATTCAGGATGTAACCCAACGGATTCAAGCCCGTATGGATCTTGAGGATGCATTAGAAAAAGCAAAACAGGGGGAAAAAGTTAAAAGTCTTTTTCTGGCCAATATGTCACATGAAATCCGAACGCCGTTAAATGTTATTCTGGGGTTCACTGATTTAATTGAATTGAGCACCAAAGATAAAATCAGCTCAGAGGAACAGAATTTTTTTGATACTATTCGCCAAAGCGGCAAGCGGCTCTTACATACGATCCATGAGATTCTGGACATGTCTCTAATTGAAGCTAAAACTATTTCTGTTAACTTAGAAGAACTCAATCTGGCAGATATCGTGAAAAAGGCAGTTAAGCCCTTGGTCTCAGAGGCTAATACCAAGGGTCTTGAGCTAAATATCAATACAGGCGAATCAAGTGGTCACATCTTAGCCGATGAAGACTCTGTTGTTAAGACGATTACCAATGTAGTTGAAAATGCGATCAAATATACTGAAATAGGCAGAATCGATGTTGATCTTACCGAAAAAATAAATACCATGGTGCTATCCATTAAGGATACAGGCATCGGGATAGAGAAAGAGTTCTTAGATGAAATATTCCAGGTGTTTACTCAGGAAAGTGAAGGGTATACCAAAAAATATCAGGGCGTCGGCCTTGGGTTGGCATTGGTAAAGAAATATCTTGAATTCTGTAATGCCTCTATAGAGGTTAAAAGTAAAAAAGGGGTTGGGTCAACGTTCACTATAACTTTTAAGAAGATAAAAGAACGGAGTAAGAAGAAGAGGATAGAAAAGTCTGTCGAAAAGACCAAGGTTGAACTGGATGTGAGAAAACATAGGCCGTTGGTTTTGTTAGTGGAGGATGATAAAAGCTCACAGAAACTTATTCATTTCTTTCTTAAGGATTACTATGAATTGGATTTTGCAGTCAGCGTTTCTGAGGCTAAGGAAAAACTTAGAGAGAAAAAAGTAGAACTGGTGCTGCTGGATTTATCATTGATTGGGGGTGAGGATGGGCTGAACCTGGCACGATATATGAGAAAGACAAGGAAATGGCAAGAAATCCCAATAATAGCCACAACTGCTCACGCATTTATGGAAGACAGGGATAAATGCCTCAATGCGGGGTGTAATGACTATATATCAAAGCCCATGAAGCAGATAGATTTGTTAATTAAGATGGAACAGTGGTTGCAAAATAGGTTTGATTATTCACCCACGAAAAACGGTGGGGCTATTTCAAAATCGTAACTATTCAGGCTAAGGCATAGGCGAAGGCACAGGATTGTTAATCGTCAAATCATAGTCTTAGCCTTAGCCTGCGCCTTAGCCTTTTTCCAGTGAATAGGCTGAATAGTTACCTAAAATTTAATCAACCTTTTATAACCCCAATCGGTTTGAATCTTGCCACTTTCTTACTGATCCCTGCTCCATCCATCACATCCACCACGTTTGAAACATCTTTGTAGGCATGAGGCATTTCTTCAGCGATAGTCCGTTTTCCACGAGCCATAATCTCTACCCCTCTGGAGCGGAGTTCTTCAATCATATTCATAGATCGGCTGATTTTACTCGATTTTTTCCGGCTCATCATCCGACCGGCGCCATGACAGGAAGAACCGAAAGTTTCCTGCATTGCTTTTTCTGTCCCAACGCACAAGTATGAATACCGACCCATGTCACCGGGGACCAGAACAGGCTGTCCAATCTCTTTATACGACTCCGGTAATTCAGGATGATGCGGACCAAATGCACGGGTTGCCCCTTTTCTATGAACACAAACAGAGACATTTTTGCCATCAACCGTATGCTCCTCAAATTTGGCAATGTTGTGGCAGATATCGTAAATAAGCTTCATTTTTAATTCCGTTTGTGAGATGGCGAGGGCTTTGAGAAAAGCCTTTTCTGCGAGGTGTTTGATAACCTGTCGATTGACAAAAGCAAAGTTAGCGGCGGCTCTCATGGCCCCTAAGTATGCCTGACCCTCCGGGGACTGAATGGGTGAACATGCTAATTGTCTATCAGGAAGCTCTATCCTGTACTTTTCCACAGCTTTCTGTGTCATTTTCAGATGGTCAGTACAAACCTGATACCCCAATCCGCGTGAGCCGGTGTGAATAATAACGACAATCTGGTCTTTTTTCAGACCGAGAACTTCCGCACTGTAATCATCATATATTTCTTCCACGTAATCTACTTCGACAAAATGGTTTCCTGAACCGAGTGTCCCAATCTGTTTGCTGCCTCGAAGTTTGGCATGTTGGCTGACATTCCCCGGATCAGCTCCTTTCAAACATCCGTGTTCCTCGATAAAAAGGATATCTTCTTTACTGCCAAACCCCATATTCACTGCACTTGTTACACCGTCGAGAAGAATTTTGTCCAGAGCTTTTATACTCAGATTTGGTATTGCTCCTTGTGAACCTACACCGGAGGGAATGTCCCGAAACAATTGGGCGAGAAGTGTGCGGATTTGGGGTTGTAATTCGGAACGATGTAATCCTGTTGATAAAAGACTAACCCCGCAGTTGATATCATATCCAACTCCGCCCGGGGAGATGACCCCCTCATCTATATCCATCGCTGCCACACCCCCTATGGGAAATCCATAACCCCAGTGAATATCGGGCATGGCAAAGGAGTACTGAATAATTCCCGGGAGATGAGCTACATTTTGTACCTGTTCGATGCAAGGGTCATTTGCAATTCCTTTCATCAGTTCCCGATCGGCATAGATGCGGCCGGGTACCCTCATTTTTCCCGTTTTCGGGACTTCCCAGATATAGTCGTTAATTTGTTTCAATTGAACCATAATCAAATATCAAAAATAATTCTGGCTTTCCATCCATTGGATGATTTGGATACCTGAAACTGATGATAGGTAATCCCCTTGATTTCGGTATGAATGATATGACGCTCCGGATCATAAATTTCGCCCCATGCTTCCCCAATATAATGACCGTTTTTGTCCATTGAAACTTGAAATTTTGAAAAGAGATAATTACTGCCATTGAATTGGATCATTAAATCCTCGAGCCATTGACGTAATGCAACTTCATGATTTCCTGAGGGGATATCGATTTGGTAACTTATGCTCTCCTTTACCTTGGATGTGTCCGTGATAATCTGAAACAAGGCGGAACCGGCATGTTCTAAAAGTGAAGGAAACGTCTCGCCATAGACTTCTATCCCAATGTCTGCGGTATGATCAATCATTGAAAATGTCTTCATATTATCACTCATTCTATATAAACAATTTACTAAAAATTGACATCTTATCTTTTAATTTAAATTTGTACCTAAATTGAGAGATTTACGTAGGATAAGTTGTCAACTTGTCCCCGTGACGACCTGCCCGACTGAAATCGTTCAGGCGGGGACGTAATATCTTTAGTAATTATAATAACCCAATAAGTATACACATGTTCTTTAATAATTGCCATAAAATCTCTCAATTTAAGTTGGAGTTTATCTTGACATTTTCCGATACAAACTGTTAATTGACATGCCTTGAAAAAGATAATTCCCATTGCAGACTTTAAACTGAATGCCGATGTCCAGGGGTTTTACCTGTGCAAAGGAAAACATCTGCGCACGACCCGAGCCGGTGAGCTATTCCTTGACCTTATACTACAGGACAAAACCGGAGAAATCGGGGCAAAGATATGGGACAGAGTGTCCGACTTTGCGGACAAATTTAAAGCCGGTGATGCTGTAGCTGTTCGTGGGAGGGTGGAATCTTATCAGGATAAACTGCAACTAGTAATAGGTCGTATTAACAAAGCTACCCAGTCTCGTTATGGACGATATGGTTTTAAGGAAGAAGATCTTGTTCCCACCTCATCCTTGGACCCACAAAAGCTCTGGGCTGATATTGGTCAAGTAATCCAGAAAATGGACAATAAATTTCTAAAACGACTGGTTACGGATATCTACAGAAAAAACAAAAAAACAATCCAGAATATTCCAGCATCTATATCGATGCATTATCCCTACCGGACAGGCTTTCTGGAGCATGTTCATTCCATGGTTCAATCAGGGGAGCAATTGGCAAAACATTATCAAGCGGATGTGGATCTTTTGCTTGCAGGGATTTTTCTTCATGGAATCGGAAAGGTAAAGGAATTGTCTGATACCCTTATCCCCCGGTTTACCGATGAAGGGAACTTTATCGGTCATACCATACTCAGCAGAGATATGATTCGAGAGGCAGCAACGGGAATTAAAGGATTTCCTGATGAACTTTTGATGCAGTTAGAACATCTTGTCGTTACTCACGAAGGTGTCTTTGGGGGTAGATATACTTCCAAAGCCAAGACTAAGGAAGCGCTACTTCTTCAATTTCTCGATCATATGGATACTAAGTTGAACCTTTTTGACAGAGTGTTGAATGATGATTCTGAAGATGGAGACTGGACTTCCCGCCGGAACTACTTTGGCACCTCACTTTACAAGGGAAAACCAAACAAGACTCACTAATCTCGCCAAAGCTGCCGTATTTACCAGTCTGGCAGTGGGAGCGGGATATGCCCTTTTGCTTGTACCCAATGTGGAACTCATTACGGCAATCGTGTTTACATCGGGAGTTTACCTGGGACCAAGGTGGGGAATGGTCGTTGGTGCAACAGGGGAATTTATCTTCAGCGCTGCAAATCCCATGGGATCAGGGCTGGTCTTTCCCCCTTTAATCATTTCGCAAATGCTCGGTATGGCGATAGCAGGATTGTCCGGCGGAATCCTCAGAAATTTTTTCATTAATTCCGTTTGGACAGTAGGTAGAAAGATTCTTCTGGGATGTATTGGGGGATTGATTACTTTCATTTTCGACAGCCTCACAACGATCAGTTACCCAATTGCGGCAGGCTACGAACCGAAACAAACTGTGGCAATTTACCTGACAGGAATAGGTTTTATGGTTCTTCACCAGCTTTCTAATACAGTAATATTTGCAACGGCTCTCCCCCGAGTTTTCTCCAGAATGAACGGATGAAAAAATTCCTGACATATTGGGTGATATTTACAATTGGAGGATTGGGACTTCTTTTCCCTCAGGATGAATTGGGCGTGGGAAATCTTCCATTTGATTGGAGTGGACATTGGGGGATTTACCACAGGTTTGGATATCCTGGTTGGGGGCAGGATTTTACTGATGGACCTTTATTTTTGGATGGCACGTTTGTTTTTTGGCCTGCTCGTTATTCCTTCCCGTTTACTCAAGACTTTCAAATAAATGAGGATTCAAATTCTGAAACAAATATCTGGTATCGCCGGGGGGACTATGCCTTAGATGATTTTGCACTTGATATGAAATTCAGACGAAGTAAGGACCAATTTATTCGATTTCAGGGAGTGAAGAGAAATTTTGAGGGAGAGGGTGCCTTTTTTGGTCCCATGAATAACCCCGGAGGCGCTATCCAGCAGAATTATAAATTGACTTACAATTTAAAGAATGATGACGAAACCGGCTGGGATTTGGTCCTGGCATATTTTAAAACGAGCCATTCCATTCCAACAGTTACGTTTGGACAAGGTGTATTTCCGCCTGAACCTTGGGAGAAAAGTGTGTCTCAAAATGATAAAGTATTTACAATAGGAGTTGCCCGATCCTACCATCGCGGCAATTTCCACGGCGTGACAAGTTTTGGATTATTCTCACAGAGATTGAAATTAATACCAGATTCCGGACTGCTCAATTGGAAAGGGGATATCGTCAGTTACTGGTTGACTCACGAGGGACAATTACCCCTTTCCTCTAGCAAAGATCTGACGACACAATTTTCAACCAAACAATCTTACCTCGACTCTGATAACCTTGGGTACCAGTTCAACAGGGAAGGAACTTTGACAATGGGATTCACGAATCAGACAGAAGATGGTTCATCTCAAGGTCAAGTGGGTCTGGGGTTTGTGGGGAATGAATGGAAACTTGTGGGGAGTGGTAAACTAAGCGGAAGTAATAGGTTTTTTACGATGTTCATAGATTTGAACCGTGAATATGTAAACCTCCCTAATCAGATGAGTGGCGCCCGGTTCCACACTGGTCGGATTAATCTATATCCTGATAGCAAAGCCACGTCTCAAATTCAGACCCGAGTTCACACTGGCATTAGTAAAATGTGGGAAAAAGGTTTGATGACAATTGGGGTGTTTCAGTCAACAACAAATCCTCACTATTTTTTTCAAAACAGTTATTCTATTGACCTTGTAACAGAGAAAAAAAGTACAGTACAGGGTGGTTTCGCAAAGTTTCGTTGGAATTATTTCAGGAATTGGTGGTTGTCAGCGGAAGGATTAAGTTTTTTTCATAGTGAGAAAGGGTGGGGACACGGGTTTCGAGATGAAGGGGAAATCTCTCTTTCATTTCAGCAAGATTTATTTAAGGGCAGACTGGATGCCCGGGTGCGATTGTGGGCAGATGTCTGGTTAGGTAGAGACGCATATTTCGTCTGGGATCCCTATATTTTCATCGGGTATTATAAAACACAAGTTAACAACCTGCCTCCGGATCAAAGAGTCCTGAATTTGGAAATCAGAGGCATCATCTCTTCCCGGTTCGAAATTTCCTATACCATGCTCAACGTGTTGAAGATTGTGGAAATGTGGTCCGGGAGAAAAATAGGAAAGGGAGAAACAGAATTTACAGCTTCTCCATCGTTTCCTGAATTGGGTCGTCTGGCATACCTCACCTTCCGGTGGGACTTAAGCGACTAAGGAATTTTAATCGTCAGTCTTGAATAGAGTGTTCTCCCCGGTTCAGGATATCCGTAAACAGACTCCTGACTTTTACGATCTTGTAAATTCTTTACTCCCACACTTAAAATTGGTCTGATTCCTGTGATTTCAGTACTTGTGTAAGTGATGGAAAAATCCAACCGGTTGTAGGGTTTCAATTCCACAGCGTCGTAAAATTGGCTATATGTGAATCTTCTCCTTCCGTAAAACCTGTAATTCAGATTGACTTGCAATGATTTTATCCGCCAGGATATTTCAGCCCAATGTGAAACAGCCGGAACGTAGAGGAGTCGTTTTCTCCGGTCATCCCCTTTTGATAAGTTTCGACTTTCATTTTGATCGGACGTGAACTTGAATTGTATGGGAAATTTCACGGGCACATAATCAACCGACAAAGATACCCCGTAAGACTCTGTTCTATTGAGGTTAACGGGTGAATAAGTCCAATCAGGATTTGGGATCCATTGTATCAGGTTTTGTGTATAGAAATGATACCCACGGAAAGTGAGTAGAAGAGCATCCGATTGAAGGGGTGTTATTTTGATTGCCAGATCTGAGGACGATCCCTCTTCCGGTTTGAGGTTTGGATTTCCTTTCGAACCGTATGCATCTTGCCAGTAAAGGTCATTGAAAGTGGGGTTACGGTAGCTGGTACCTATATTCAAAAGTACAGCTTTGAGGGTGCGAATATGGGGTTTCAATATAAATCCCAAGCTTCCGGTAGTTATGGTTCCATCGGATTTTCCGTTCCATTCGGTACGAATTGTGGACGTGATCTGGATACTTGGCTTGAGTTGAAATTGACCTAACCAGCCCACGGATTCGAAATCGTTTTTATGTTTTCCCGCATCATCACTTTTTATGCGATTTGCAGATCCATCTAAAATTATGTTATGTCGGATTCGTCCTTTCGCCGAGAATCGATGGATAATTCGCAAACGAGTCGAGAGAACTTCATGTTTTGAATCGATCGTCCAGTCCGGATCTGTATAGTGTTCATTTGTTTGTACAGCGCCAAAGAGAATTTCGGTCTGACCAAAACGGGAAAGTCCGCGAAGTGTCAGAATATGAAATTCATCACGATTGGTTTTTCTCGCCAGAGGAGAAGGGAATTGGAGGGAACCTGATATTCCTCGATCAGTATTATTCCAGAGTGAAAACAGGTGGGCATTCCACATTTCTCCTAACGGCAGATATGCTTGGACTCCATATGATTTTTGACTGAAATTGTTGTTATCACGGAAATCGCCTTCATTTTCATACGAATTCCCATAGAGAGCACCGTTTACATTTCGATAAGTAAAAGCACCTCTTCCACTGATGCCCCTTTCCCCCAATTCTCCGATTTTTGTCTCGATGAAGGAAGAGAATTGTTGGTCAGTGATTAGATTAATCACACCCCCCATTGCATTGGAGCCATATAAGGATGAACCGTGACCCCAATAATATTCGCCCTGACTGAAAAGGTTGGCAGGAAGCGTACTGAAATCAAAAGTACCATTTTGCAACGAATTCAATGGGAGTCCATCCATCATCACTAAAATGTGTTCACCATATCCCGTGGGGGAAGCGGTTGTCTTTAACCCAGCAGCTCCACCGTAATCCTTCATCTGGATTCCCATTCGGTCGAGTTGGTCTCCAACACTGTTGCCGGAGGAAGGAAACCCCTGGATATTAAATGTCTGATGGACAACGGGTATGTTAAGTGATTCTTTCGCATACAGGTTTCCAACAACGTATATGGGATCGAATGGATAGACCTTTTCTTCAAGCACAATGGTGATATTTTGATGATTACCCTCTAATAGAGTAATTTCCAAAGGATGATAGGCTGAGTGAGTAATTTTCAGGATTGTTGTTTTGGTTCCATCAGCTTTGATAAAAAACCGACCATCCTGATTCGTTGTTGTGCCGAAACTATCTTCTGCAATGTAAACTTCAGCAAAAGGAATCGGCTTTCCGTTTTCGTCAGTAACCTTTCCTATAAAGAAGCTGTTGGCGAAGATATTCCCCAAATTGAAGAAGAATAAAGTAAAAATGTAGTAGGTTAACCTTGAGGTTTTTTTCATGATTCTCTCCTTTCCCTCGAAAGATTTGTCCCGTTACATTACGGGTGTTTGAGAATATCAGTTTTGCAGGTTTCCTGACTTATGCCTCATAGGATGACTTCCGCCTTCTCATCCCGATTATTTTCGGGACAATGGCTTTCACATTGTGGAAGAAAGCACCTAAGCAATTACAGTAGCGGGGCTGTACCCGATTTTCACGGGTTTCCCTCTCAAAACCGATCTGTCAAAAAGCGGGTAAATTTATCTAATTATCGATGTTGATGTCAAGGCTTTTACCTTGATTTGCTGGAAGGGTCAGAATAAATTTCCACAACTTTACTTGAACCAAATTGATGAAGAATTCAAACTTATACGTAAATGTATCAGTAGCCAACATATATGGAGAGGCAGCTTTTACTTCCGAAGTGGTTACTCAAGCCCTGTTGGGGGAAAGCCTCGAAGTTTTAAAAATTGAGGGTGAATGGGCTTTTGTTAAACAGTGGGACAATTATGAAGGGTGGATTAATCAATTTTTCACGGTTACAACGGATAGGAAGTTTGTGGAAAGAATAGAGGGGAATTCTAAAATGATTGTGGGGGATCTTTTCGGGGTGGTTTGTAAAGAACCAAATTCTTCATCGACAATTATTCGAGATCTTGTTTATGGAAACAATCTTCCCATTTTAGAGAATAAGAATGGATGGAAGCGGGTCTTCCTCCCGGATGGAGAAGAAGGATGGACATATGTAAAACCGCAAGATTTTTCAGCGAATGACATGCGTCACTATTTGGTTCAGGAAGCGAGTCGGTTTTTAGGCATTCAATATTTTTGGGGAGGAAAATCACCAAAAGGATTTGACTGTTCCGGTTTCGTACAAACGGTGATGAAATCAGTCGGAATTCATCTACCAAGAGATACCCAGATGCAAGAAGATTATGCTATATTAGAGATAATTCCGTTTGAAAACAAGAAAGGGGATTTGATTTTTTTCTCCAATAATGAAGAACGGGTTAATCATGTAGCAATGTCAATTGGAGGAGAAAGATTCATACATAGCTCAGGTTTTGTAAAAATTGAAAGTTTTGATAACGGCCGTTTATATAATGATGAGTTGAGTAAAAACGTCACATCCGTAAAAAGTATTAAAAGGTGGTGCCATTGAGGAGATTACGGCGAAATGGTAACTCTATTTTAAATCGTGAGGTTCTGGTTCTTAATCAGAATTATCATCCATTGCAGGTTTGTACAGCTAAACGGGCAATCTGTCTGGTATATTTAGGGAAAGTTGTTGTGGTTGAAAACTACCGGAACATCATTCATTCTCCAAGTATTGCCCTTCGTCTGCCCAGTGTCGTTCGGCTTGACGAATATGTACATGTGAATGGAAGTGAAATTGTTTTGACACGGAAAAATATCTTGAAACGGGACAAACACCAGTGTCAATATTGCGGTAGGAAAAGTGTGCCGATGACCATAGATCATATTATTCCTAAGGAACGGAGAGGGAAAGATACATGGACTAATTTGGTCTGTTGTTGTCATGCCTGTAACCGAAAGAAAGGAAACCGAATTCCGCATGAATCAGGTTTAAGTTTGCTTAAAAAACCGATGAAACCTACCCGAATACACTACATCCAGCAATTTGTGAAAAAAGAACAATCCTCCTGGCGTCCTTACTTATACATGGAACCGATTTAAAGAAAGGACATAACTTCGTAAATTGATTAAAAAATATCTCTCGCAAACCTGCCTGCTGGCAGGCAGGGAAGCTAAGAACGCAAGGAGAATATTTATGACAGAAAACGAAATTACAAAGATATTAGTTTATATATTTTTTCCGCAGGATCCTTTGGACAAGAATAGTCAATAATTTATTATTCTTGGCGTCCTTTGTCTCGCATGTGCGGGAAGAAATAATATTGAAATTCCGAGATGATTAAATAAATGCATCGAAAACGTATTTTAAGTGGCATACAACCATCCGGGAATCTCCACCTGGGGAATTATTTTGGTATGATGAAACGGATGATTGAATACCAGGAGACAAACGAGCTTTTCTGCTTCTTAGTGAATTATCATGCGATAACCACTATCACCAATAGTGAATTACTCAGGCAGAACACTTTTAAGGCTGCCTGTGATTTTCTTGCTCTGGGATTGGATCCTGATAAGGCAATTTTCTGGGTTCAAAGTGACGTCCCTGAAGTAACGGAATTGACCTGGTTGTTGAATAATACCACAAGCATTGGACTTTTGGAAAGAGCCCATTCATACAAAGATAAAATAGCAAAAGGATTTAGACCAAACCATGGTCTGTTCAGCTATCCGGTGTTAATGGCGGCTGATATTTTGCTCTTTGGAGGAGAAGCCGTTCCTGTAGGGAAAGACCAAAAACAACACTTAGAGATTACACGGGATATTGCTATCCGTTTTAACAAAACTTTTGGCGAAACATTCATCATTCCGGAATCACTTATTGAAAATGACACGGGTCTCATTCCTGGTATCGATGGACAGAAAATGTCCAAGTCATATAAAAATACCATCGAAATTTTTTGTGAGAAGGATGTACTTGCCAAAAAAGTGATGAGTATTATCACCGACAAAACACCCATAGATGAGCCCAAGGAGACGGAAAACAGCACCCTGTTTCAGGTTTATTCTCTGTTTCTTAATGATGAAGATAAAAAGGAATTGGAAGACCGATTTCGTACACCTGGTTTGGAATATGGTAAAGTAAAAAAGGAGCTTATTGAAATTATTTGGAATTATTTTAATCCCTATCGGATTAAACGAGAGGAGCTGTTAAATGATAAATTTTATGTTGTAAAAATTTTAAAAGAAGGGGCTGAAAAAGCACGGAGTGTTGGTAAGTCCTTCCTGGAATTGGCGAGGAAAAATGTTGGGCTAAACTATCAGGAATAATGCAATACGAAGTTCAATTAAATAATTTCCAGGGTCCTCTTGATTTGCTTCTGTTTTTCATTCGCAGGGATGAGATTGATATCATGGATATACCCATTGCCAGCATCACACAAGAATATTTAGAGTATATGGAAGCTCTACAAACTTTGAATGTAGCGATTGCAGGAGAGTTTATAGTGATGGCTGCAACCTTGATGAGAATTAAGGCTAAAATGCTGCTCCCGAAGATTCATGGTGAGGAGGATGAAGATTTTGAAGACCCAAGGACAGAATTGATGCATCGGTTATTGGAATATCAGCGATTTAAAGTTGCCTCGGGAAATTTAGGCTTGATGTTAGAGACACATAGCAATCAATTCCCGAGGTCTGTCTCTTTGAATTATGATAATTCAGAGGGCGATGCGACCTATTATCTTGAGGAAGTTTCGCTTTTCAACTTGGTGCAACTTTTCAAAAACCTAATAGAAAACCTTCCCCCGGTAATTGAGTTAATAACAGCCCGAGAGGAGATTCACGTCAGAGAACAAATTGCCTTTATACTGTCAAAGTTTGTTGAAAAAAATCGATATTTGTTTTCTGAATTATTCCCTTTCTTCAAAACAAAGCAGGAAGTAATCACAGCATTTTTGGCTATTCTTGAGATGATAAAGTCAAAACAGATTCAGGTATTACAAAAGGGGGTATTTGGGGAGATTGTATTAGAACGATCTGAAGCATAGTGGAAAAAAATTCTTTACATAAAGAAGAACTTAGAATTGTGGAAGCCCTGTTGTTTTCTTCCAGCGAGCCTCTAACTCAGAAAAGAATTGACCTCTGTTTCGACAATAATGCTCCTCTACTTTCGGAGGTAATTCCTGAACTGATTGAGGGATATAATGGGGAAACCCATTCGTTTACCATCGAAAAAGTAGCGGGTGGATATCGCCTTATTACAAAATCAAAGTATGAACCATGGGTCAAACGCCTTCATAATCGTGCAGGAAAAACTAAACTATCTCCGGCTGCCTTGGAGGTTTTGGCCGTGATTGCTTATAAAGCGCCTGTTACCAGAGTGGAAATTGAAAGTATACGTGGTGTAAACAGCGGGGGAGTGATCAAAACGTTGATAGAAAAAAACCTGCTTAGGATAAAAGGTCGAGCCAAAGGTCCTGGCAGGGCTTTGTTGTATACCGTAACGGATACATTTCTAATTTCTTTTGGACTTGATCAATTATCTGATCTGCCTAAACTTAGAGAAATATCAGACCTTGAAAAAGAACTTCTTCCATAGAAGATTCGTTAGAATCGAGGGTAATGAAACATTCATCCCGACCCCCCCGACAAGTCGGGGTCGGGGGGACAAACCTGCCCGACTGAACATATGGTCAGGCGGGGCAGGCAATTTCCTCTACTCCCCCGATACGCTCCTTCGTCGCTACGGGGCAGGCCTGCTCAAAGCTATTTTCAGGTGAAAAATGCGTCTTAATAAATTTTTAGCGAAAGCAGGAATAGCATCCAGAAGAAAAAGCGAAGAAATAGTTAAGGCAGGGAGAGTTCAAATCAACGGTATCCTGGTTAATGATCCATATGTTATTATTGATACTAACGACGATGTTGTATTGGATGGAAAGCCTCTTCTTTCTTCTGTAGAAAGAGTTGTCATTTTGTTAAACAAGCCCCCAGGAGTTATCTCAACAGTATCCGATACTCACCAGCGACCTACTGTGATGGATCTGATTCAATATGATGGTAGGTTGTTCACTGTGGGGCGTTTGGATAAAGATACAACCGGAGCACTTCTTTTGACCAATGATGGGGATTTAGCGTATAAACTTACTCATCCAAAGTTTGAGATTCAAAAAATCTATGAAGTTTCGATTGATAGACCATTAATGAAAGAAGACGGAGAAAGAATTGAGAGGGGAATCGATATTGGAGATGGAGAAACGGGGATAGCAACTGTTTTAAAAACAAGGGAAATCGATAATAAAAACGGGGTAAGATGTTGTGTAACAATTTGTCTCCATCATGGGAAAAAACGTGAAATCCGACGAATGTTCTTAGCCCTGGAGTACCAAGTTTTCAGACTCAAAAGGGTCGAGTTTGCAGGAATAGGGGTAAAGGGATTACCGGAGGGAAAATGGAGAGAATTGTCTTTACAGGAAGTAAATATGCTGGTACCTGAGTCCCTCTAAACCACATTTGTAAAAAGTAATGTTTCAGTCATGGGTAGAAAGTATAGTTGCAAAAGACCCAAAAACCAAGAGCCAAGAACCAAACATTTTTTATTTATCGACGATTCATACAATCTTGGTTCTTGGGATTTGGAACTTGGTTCTTCATGCGTTTACCATTAATTGAGGGATTTCGTTAAAAAGGAATAACACGTTGGCTTTCACTTATTGGTTAATTAAATTTTCAGGCTATTTGAAAGGTAGATTTTCAATTTTCATATGGGGTCTTTTTCTCTATGCATTATTGTAGAGTTTTTTAACAAATGATTATTGCGATTGATGGGCCTGCTGCTTCTGGTAAAAGTACTACTGCATTGGGTGTGGCTCAAGTATTGGGGATTCGATACCTTGATACGGGTGCCATGTATCGAGCTGTAACGTTGGCTGTGATCAGAGAAAAAGTAGATTTGAGTAATGTGAAGAGTGTCGATGCGTGTCTTTCCCATATTGAATTATCATTGAAATTTGAAAATTCTAAGGCTCATGTTTTCCTGGGAGATGAGGATGTTACGGAGGTAATTAGAGGGATTGAAGTGACACGGACCGTGAGTGCTGTCAGTGCTTTACCTTCGGTTAGACGAAAAATGGTTTCTCTCCAGCGAAAGATCGCGTGGCAAGGGGATACCATCGTTGAAGGAAGAGATATTGGTACGGTTGTATTTCCTAATGCTGATTTCAAGTTTTTCATCGTTGCAGATTATGAAACACGAGGAGAGAGGCGTTTGAATGACATAAAAAAGATGGGAATTGATCTGTCTACCGAGGAGATAATTAAGGACCTTAAAAGAAGGGACAAAATAGATTCTAGCCGAATGCATTCTCCACTCACTAAGGCAGAGGATGCAATTGAAATTGACACTTCGGGGATGACGTTAGAGGAACAAATAGGACTCATTATCGAAACGGTCAAAAAAGGAGAAAAAGGAGGAAAGTAATAGTTAATGACTGACGAAAAAGTCGAAATCAAAGAAAAAATCGAAAAGGTTGAAGCTTCCGTTACAGAAGTAAAGGAAGAAGAGAAACAGGATTTATCATCTTTACCTGAAATTGAAGATAATGGAGAAGTCATTGTTATAGACTATCTGGATGACAATCTTTTTGACGATGTAGTAGAACTTTCAATCGATCAGATGAGAGAGGATGAAAAAGCAGAGGATAAAGTTTCATCAGATATTTTAGAGCAATATAATCAATCCATATCTGATATAGCCCAACATCAAATTATTCAGGGTCGTGTGATTGGCCATAACGAAAAAGAAATTATCTTTGATATTGGATTTAAATCTGAGGGAATAGTCCATCGTTCTGAATATGCTGGGATGGAAATCCCGGAAATTGGGGAGATGGTGGAAGTATATCTTGAGAAGATGGAAGATGAAAATGGTCAGACAATCTTGTCTAGGGAGAAAGCAGAATGGTTGGGTACCTGGAATCGCCTTACTGATCTTTATGAAAGTGGTGAGACGATTGTCGGGAAAATAGTTCGAAGAATAAAAGGTGGTATGGTTGTTGAAATTGACAGCATTCAAGCGTTTCTGCCCGGATCACAATTAGATGTTCACCCTGTTCAGGACTTCGACCAATATATTGGGCAGGAGATGGAATTCAAGGTTGTAAAAGTTAACAGATTGAGGAAAAATATTGTATTGTCTCGTAAGGCTCTTTTAGAGGATAGCCTCAAAGAACAACGTGAATCCTTATTACAGGATATCGAAGTTGGTCAAATACTGGAAGGTAGAGCAAAAAATATAACTGACTTTGGAGTTTTTATCGACCTTGGGGGAGTTGATGGTCTTCTTCATATAACAGATTTATCATGGGGACGGGTGAATCACCCATCTGAATTGGTTAAAGTAGGAGAAACCCTCAATGTGAAGGTGATTGATTATGATTCAGAAAGAAAACGAATATCTTTGGGACTAAAACAGTTGACTCCCCATCCATGGGAAAGTGTCCCTGAAAAATATCCGGTTGATACTATCATTAACGGTAAAGTAGTAAGTATGACGAACTATGGCGCCTTCCTGGAGATTGAAAAGGGCGTTGAAGGGTTGGTACATATTTCAGAAATGTCATGGGTTCATAATATACATCATCCCTCAGAAGTTGTGAAACTTGGTGACAATATCGAGGCAAAGGTTTTAAGTGTCAACAGTGAGGAGAGAAAAATTGCTCTTGGATTCAAGCAACTTCAACCGGATCCGTGGGAAAGTGTTGAAGAAAAATTTCCTATTGGATCAATCCATAAAGGTGTTGTCAGAAATCTTACACAATTTGGAGCTTTTGTTGAACTTGCGAAGGGTGTCGATGGTCTTATTCATGTATCCGATCTCTCCTGGACGAAAGTAGTAAAACATCCGAGGGATTTCCTGAAGAGAGACGAAGAAGTTGAAGTAAAAATTCTCGATTTATCCAAGGAGAGCAGACGGATTTCTTTAGGACTTAGGCAACTTACAGAAGATCCCTGGCCGGAAATTACTGAAAGATTTAAAGCCGGATCTATTGTATCGGGGAAAGTGATCAGGGTTTTGGAAAAAGGAATTATTATTCAGCTTGAGATGGATGTGGAAGGAATCATTCCTTCCAGATCATTGCCAAGAAAAGACCGCCAGGAAATATTGAACCGATATATGGAAGGTAGCATGGCTGAAGGAAAGGTTAAAGACGTTAGGCCTGATGATAAGAAAGTCATTCTTAGTGCTGTAAATATTCCTGAAGCTAAAGTTGACAGCCAGCTGGCTGAGGATTCCCAATTAGAAGAAAAAGCTGAATCGTCTTCACAAATTAAAGTAGAAAATCCAGAGAATGATGATAACCCTGACGAGAGTGTAGTAGAAGACAATATTCAGTCAGAAGAAAATAATAAAGATTAACATACTAATCTGAACACGATATGTGTTCACAGTATTAATAAGAACATAGCTTCAACCCGTCCGTCAGCTGACGGATCCCTTTGGGATAGGGGCTCTCCGTGGGAGTCCTTCGTGACCTATGGAGCAAATTTCTTAAAAAGACTAAGTCCCGAAACTTCGGTATGAGGAGTAAAGGAGCTGGGGTGGATATGAATTACGAATTATCCCGAAATTTCGGGACTCACACGGAGAAATTCGCTGCCTGACCCCGATTTAATCGGGGCAGGCAATACAGATATATAGAGAAAAGTCATGAAGCTTTCTGACCTTCGCGGCATTTTAGAAAAAGGGCACTTCCAGGTGTGGACTGGCGCCATTTTTTTCGCAATTATACTTTGGTTATTTGTTATATCTGAACACAAATATACTTATATCGTGGAAGTTCCAATCGAAGTCAGAAACATAAAAGAAGGTAAAACTCTGAGTGCAGAAGTAGTCCCTACTGCTGATGTGAAATTTAGGGCAACAGGTCGAGCATTTTTTAAAACACTGTTACTCAAATCGATTTCTGATTTTAAGCTGGTACTTGATCTTGAACGAATCAGAACAGAATACGATTTTTATCTCAATGATTATTTTGATAAATACGCTGAAAAAATTGTCATCCCGCCTGGATTTGAATTGGACTATATTGAAGTTGTTCGACCGGATTCTATTCATATCTCGTTAGATGATTATATGATTAAGCCGGTGATGGTTAAGATTAATGTGGAAGTTCAACCAGCTCCCAATTACATCCAGGTGGGAGAATTAAGTTATTCACCTAAACGAATCGATTTAAAAGGACCCAAAGAAATCATTCGCAGTGTGAATGAGGTAGAAACAAACTTTAAAAGCTTCCCCGATTTACAGGCTCCTATTAGGGAATTAATCCCATTGAATATTGACTTTCCCCGGGTGGTAGAGGCTTCACACCCTGCAATCGAAATCTTTGCCGATATACAGAGTATTGGTGAAAGAATCATCTTCGAAGTACCTGTAAAAGTGATTAATAAATTAGAGGAATATCAAGTATTTCCGACTCCTTCTACCGTGTCGTTAACGGTGATTGGAGGCGTAGAATATATTGCAAACCTTAAGCCTGACGATATTGAAGTCATTGTAGATTTCAGGTCACAGTGGGAAATAAACAAATATTATTATAAACCGACAGTGATCGTACCCAACGATGTTATAGAATGGAGAGACCTTTCTCCTAAAAATATCGAACTCTCAGTTACTCGCATTCGTCGGTGACGATTTTAAGCATTGAAACCTCCTGCGATGAAACGGCAGCTGCCGTTTGTCAAGATAGGAAGATACTTTCTTCTACAATCTTATCTCAAAGTATACATACAATGTTTGGTGGTGTTGTTCCGGAAATTGCGTCAAGGGAACACGAAAAGTGGCTTTCTCTTGTTGTTAAAAATGCACTCAGTGAATCAGGCGTGAGCATGAATGAATTGGATGGAGTTGCCGTGACCAGGGGACCGGGGTTGATGGGGGCCTTGTTAACAGGCGTCAGTTTTGCCATGGGATTTTCTCAAGGACTCAGTATACCATGTATCGGAATTAACCATATTGAGGCTCACATATTTTCGAACTTTATTGATTATCCGGAGTTAAAATACCCGTTTATTTGTCTATTGGTTTCGGGTGGACATACTCAAATATGGCTGGTTAATGCGTTGGGTAATTATGAATTATTAGGTGAAACCAGAGATGATGCTGCAGGAGAGGCTTTTGATAAAGGCGCAAGGATTTTAGGTTTGGGTTATCCAGGTGGACCCGCAATCGAAAAAATATCGAGGAATGGAGATGAAGATGCTATTGCGTTTCCTCAAGCTTTTATAAAAAAAGAGGGTATTGAATTTAGTTTTAGTGGGTTAAAAACTTCATTGTTGAATTATGTATCTAAACAAGGAAAAGAACGAGTGAATAGTAGAATTTCCGATATTGCTGCCAGCTACCAAAAAGCAATAATTAATGTATTAATATCAAAGTTGAAACAGGCTATTGATTTGACCGGCGTAAAAATTTCAGTTATAGCAGGTGGAGTAGCTGCTAATAAAAGGTTAAGAGAATTTGCCAAAAAAGAATTATCCAATTTTCATATTTTGTTTCCCGACTTATCCTTATGTACAGATAATGCCGCAATGATTGCTTTTTTAGCAGAAGAATATCTTAGGGAAAATACCGCATCCCCAATTTATCTTGATGCAGTTCCCAACCTGAGACTGGTAGGATAGTTTATGCCAACAGTGACCCCTCCAACTGGAGGCATATCTTTATGGATGCTTGGAGTACTTTGTCTTTTATTCTTCATATTAATTCGAATAGCTTATTCGAAAAAATATGGAATTTTAAAAAGATGGCAATACCTAACTGTAGGTACATTGCGTGGTCTGGTATTTATTTTGATATTAGTGATAATCATTGATTTTAAATTTAACAGGTCATTAAATGTCACAAAATCACCCGTTCTTCGTGTTTTTCTTGATAATTCTGTAAGTACGGTATATCACCAATCCATATCAAAGGAATCACTCATGGAGGGATATACGGATTTGGTTCAGGGACTTCAGAAATTTTCTGATAATTTCCAAGAGAATCTGATTATAGAATCCTATTCTTTCGGTAGCCAGATTCAACAATTGGACATTGAAAAATTGGTGGTTGATTTTACTGAACCTGTTACAGATATATCAGAAATATATAAAAAATCAACAGAAGTTCAACACGATCATTTTTTATCGGGAATAATTATTGTAACTGATGGTCAGATAACCAAAGGAGAAGATCCGGTTGAATTGAGTGAATCTGTTAATGTTCCCACATATTCCATAGGGATTGGTCAAGCTACTCCCATGGTAGACATAAATATTGAATCGATACAAGCACCCACAGTTGGTATTCGAAGGGATGATGTTATAGCAGATGTAATGATATCATCTGTCGGGTCATTTAATGAAAGAGTAAATGTTTCTTTATCAAAAGATGGAAAACTTATTAGTTCAAGAATGATGACGCTTGTTGGTCAGGGATCCCTTAAACATGTTAAATTTCAATTTAAACTAGAGGAACTGGGAAAGAACCATTATACTGTCCAGGTGACTTCTGTTAGGGATGAGATCAATATTAGCAATAATCGGTCTTCATTTGATATTGTTATTTTAAAAGATCAATTCAAGGTTGCACTCATTACAGGAGCGATTAATCCGAATACCTCATTCATAAAAAGAGTGCTTAAAAGGGAAAATCATTTTCTCATTGATCATTTTGTTTATTATCCAAATGGATGGAGTCCGACCATTGCAGAATTCTGGAGGAATAAATATGATTTAATAATTCTTGATAATATGCCCACGACTAATCTTCCCAACAGGTGGGTTAAAGACTTAGAGAGAAAATTAAAAAATTTTCCATCTTCCCTTGCATACATTCCTGGACAAAATATTGATAAAAAGAAGGCTATCTCATACTTCCAGACATTGGGTATTCAAACATTGGGAGGAATTGGAAACCTGTCGGGGGAATATCCGATTGGTTTTACAAATAAAGGTCAAACGCATCCTGTTTTAGGCGGTAATTTATTAGTTGGAAGTAAGGTTCGTTCCGTTACATCATTTCCCCCAATTCCATTAAAGTTCCCGGTAGAACCGAGAATAGAATCGTTGGAAACTCTTGTAATTTTAGAGTCGGTTAACCCCAGCCCATTATTCATGATTGGTGAAGTTTCGAGAAATAAAAGAGGCGCTCCAACTAGGACTGCCATTTTCACTTCAGACAAGTTATGGGAATTGCATTTAAAAGTTCTTGATACAGATCTATCAGGATTTGCAGAGAAATGGTGGCAGAGGACTTTTAATTGGTTAGTAAAATCGGGAGGAGACGAAGAGTTATATTTTAGAGTAAATAAAAGCACATTTCAACAAGGTGAACCCATAAAAATAACAGGACAAATTGTTGAATTTACACCAGGAGATATGGAGCAGGATATTAAAGTGACTGTAAATGTTGAAAAAGATGGAGATACTGCAGGTATTTATCCGCTTGCGTTTTCTGCTGATAAGAATCATTGGGAGGGAAGTTTTTATGCTTCAAAACCGGGTGCGTATAATTACAACATTTCGGTATATGTAAATGATATACTAAAAAGCCAACAGGAAGGATCATTTCGCGTAGATGAGAGTCAAATCGAACTTGATAAGGTGTATTTAAATAAAAAGATGTTAATGGATTTAGCTAATAATTCAGATGGGATATATCTGGATTGGGATGAGCGAGATAAATTATTTGAGCATCTCAAAATCAAAAAGAGAAATATCACTATTTCCCAGGTTATCCAATTGAGTCACTGGCAACCTTTAATGGTTTTTTTCATATTCCTGTTAACAACTGAATGGATAATTCGAAGAGTCATCGGGCTACAATAATGTTTTACAGAGTTGACATTTATGATTACAGGTGGTATTTTCACGCCGTTTTTGGAGTTATAGAATGATTAAAATAGCAGTTATTGGCACGGGCTATGTGGGTTTAGTAACCGGAACCGGATTATCAGATTTTGGGAACAAAGTTGTCTGTACCGATATAAACAGAGAGAAAATAGAAATTCTTCAAAAAGGAGAAATTCCCATATATGAGCCCGGGCTTAAGGAATTAATTGATAGAAATGTTTCGTCGGGTCGATTGTCATTTTCCCATGATATTGGTACTGCTATTCAGAATGCAGAAGTCATATTTATTGCCGTCTGGACTCCTATGGGTGTGAATGGTGAAGCAGATTTATCGGCTGTTATTGAAGTAGCAAAAACCATTGGACGGAACTTGAACAGGTATAAAGTAATATGCACAAAAAGTACGGTACCGATAGGTACTGGGGATAAAATTAAGGAGGTCATTAAAGACAATTTAAATAGTGATAATAGTGATAATACTTTTGATGTTGTGTCAAATCCTGAATTCATGCGAGAAGGGTCGGCTGTTAAGGATTTTTTATTGCCCAATCGAGTCGTTATTGGAACAGAAAGTGAAAAAGCAAAAAGTATAATGAAAAATATTTATCGTCCCTTATTTATTAATGAAACTCCCATGGTATTTACAAATATTCCCACTGCGGAAACGATAAAATATGCGTCTAATGCATTTCTTGCCGTAAAAATATCGTTTATTAACGAAATTGCAAATCTTTGTGATGTTACAGGGGCGGATGTCCATGTAGTAGCAAAAGGGATGGGATTAGATGGCAGGATAAGTCCAAAATTCTTGCATCCGGGTCCTGGTTTTGGTGGATCTTGTTTTCCCAAAGATACAAGCGCATTAATACACATGGGAGAAAAAAGAGGCGTAGATTTTAATGTAGTTATGGCTGCATTGAAAACAAATGAACACCAACGGTTACATGTATATAAAAAATTACTAATGCTGATGAATGAAAATGTAAAAGGCAAAAAAGTCGCTATTTTGGGTTTGGCATTCAAAGCCAACACGGACGATGTAAGGAAATCAGCTGCTGTTTATTTTCTTGAAAAACTGTTAAAAGATGGAGCGATTGTGACTGCCTTTGACCCGATAGCCAATTCTAATATGGAAAAAATCTTTCCCGCTGTTGGATATTGTAATTCTCTCAATGAGGCTGTAAAAGATACAGATGCCGTGGTCATCCTGACTGAATGGCATGAATTCCGTGGGATGGATCTGGAGAAAGTGGCTTCACTCGTTCGGGAGAAAGTAATACTCGATGCTAAAAATATATTAAATCCCAATGAACTGAAACGGTTAGGTTATAACTTTGATAATGTGGGAAGACCAACTGTGAAATGAGAAAAATAGAAGGGGTGAAAATAAAAGAATTGACTGTTCATCAGGATATTCCTGATACGGATCAAAACAAAACAAACTTAGGATTTTTAATAGAGATTCTACGAGATGATGACGATCTATTGAAAAGGTTTGGACAAACAACATTCACCGTAACGTATGAAGATACAGTGAAAGCATTTCATTGGCATAAACGTCAGGATGATCTCTGGTTTGTAGCATCAGGTAAAGCAATAATCGTACTCCATGATATAAGAGAGAATTCCCCAACTATCGGTGTGACTCAGGTGATCTCATCGGGGGATAATGATTATAAGTTAATTCTAATTCCTTCCGGAGTCGCTCATGGTTATAAAGTGATCAGTAAAAAGCCTGTTTTACTCTTCTATCATACTACTTGCAGTTACGACCCTTTAAATCCGGATGAAGAAAGAATTCCGTGGGATGACCCTGAGATTAATTTCGATTGGGACGCGGTGTAAGAAGTGCGGAATGAGGATTTCGGAATTCGGAATGAAGAATTGGGGGGAATATCCGCAATCTGCAATCCGAAATTTAATAGTGAGCTTGTCGAACGATGACGACTTATCTCATCACAGGTGGTAGTGGCTTTATCGGTAGTAATTTTATCCGGTATCTTTTGAACAAAGATCCTGATAGTACGGTGATAAACCTGGACAAACTCACCTATGCGGGAAATCAGGAAAATCTTCGAGACATTGAAAATGACTCCAGATACCATTTTGTTTATGGTGATATATGTGATGAATCAGTAGTAAATGAAATATTTGTGACTCAGAAACCTGACATTGTTATTAACTTTGCTGCCGAAAGTCACGTAGACAGGTCTATTGGAAAACCTGATGATTTTATTAAAACCGATGTATTTGGAGTATTTGTGTTGTTAGAGGCATCAAAAAAATATGGTGTGGATTTTTTTATACAAATTAGTACCGATGAAGTCTATGGAAGTATCGATAAAGGATATTTTCAAGAAACAGATCAACTGATGCCCAGCAGCCCCTATTCTGCCACTAAAGCTGGCGGAGAGAGACTTGCCTTTTCCTATTTTGTTACATATAACCTTCCTGTCATCATCACGCGAGCCAGCAACAACTTTGGTCCGTATCAGTACCCAGAAAAGCTTATTCCTCTTTTTATTACCAACGCCCTTGAAAATAAATTCTTACCCTTATACGGTGATGGGAAAAATGTCCGGGATTGGCTATTTGTGGAAGACCATTGTGAGGCAATTTTATATTTAATTAGAAAGGGTACAATTGGAGAGACATATAATATTGGTAGTGGGAATGAGATGCAGAATATCGAAATAACGAATCTCATTCTTGAATATCTTAAAAAGCCCTCAAGTCTGATAAAACCAGTGAAAGATAGGTTAGGTCACGACAGAAGGTATGCATTGGATTGTACGAAACTCCATTCATTAGGGTGGCGATCTGCTGTTAATTTTAACAAAGGTATGAGAACGACAATTGAATGGTACAAATCGAATGAAGAATGGTGGGAAAAAATTAAATCAGGAGAATTTCTCGATTTCTACAAATCACACTATAAGTTATCATACACATCCTAAGAAAAAATATGTCGACTAATCAGTTAAAGGAAAAAATTCTATCGAAAACTGCAAGGATTGGTATCGTCGGATTAGGGTACGTAGGTCTCCCGTTAGCCGTTGAATTTGCTAAGGCTGGGTTCAATGTACTTGGTATTGATATAGACCAATCGAAAGTTGAAAGTATTAAAAGCGGGATAAATTATATCAAGGATATTGACAATGACTATTTGAAGGGTGTTGTTACCAATGGTCATTTTACTGCAACTTTGGATTACAGTAAGATCGGTGATCTGGATATTGTCATTATCTGCGTTCCAACGCCGTTAAATAAATTAAAAGATCCGGATGTATCTTATATAATTTCGGTTTTAGATGAACTGGTTAAATATCTGCACGAAAATATGTTTATTATTTTGGAAAGCACTACCTACCCCGGAACAACTCGGGAATTGATTTTACCTTCTTTAGAAGAAACTGGATTAAAAATAGGTGAAAATATTAATCTTGTATTTTCTCCCGAAAGAATTGATCCCGGGAATGATCAGTACACGTTGAAAAATACGCCAAAAGTTGTTGGCGGGATTACCCCCAATTGTACAGAATTGGGTAGAATATTATATAGCACAATTATATCGGATGTAGTAACAGTTAAGTCTACAGAATCAGCAGAAATGGTAAAGTTGTTAGAAAACACCTTTCGTTCAATTAATATCGGTCTGGTCAATGAAATGGCTATCATGTGTGACAAATTGGGTGTTGATGTCTGGGAAGTGATTGATGCTGCTGCAACCAAACCATTCGGTTTCATGAAGTTTTTGCCGGGTCCTGGTCTGGGAGGTCACTGTATTCCAATTGATCCTCATTATCTGGCATGGAAAATGAAATCTTTGGACTATAAGGCACGATTTATTGAATTAGCCGGTGAGATAAACACTGAGATGCCCTTTTATGTGGCAAACCTGGTATCTGAGGGGTTAAATCGATTTAAAAAAAGTATTAATGGGGCTAATATCTTAATCGTAGGCATCGCATATAAACCGGATATTGATGACATTCGTGAATCCCCAGCTCTTGATGTGATGAAAATATTAGAAGAGAAAGGTGCCAAAGTAATTTTTCACGATCCATATGTTGGGGAAATCCAATGGAATGGCGAAAGAATGCATTCTCAAGATATTTCACCTGAATTAATATCATCGCAGGATATTGTAGTGGTTATCACTAACCATTCTATCATTGATTTTTCTATGATCCGGCAACATTCAAAGCTTGTGGTTGATACTCGCAATATCATTGATGGTGATAACTCCAACGTCATAAAATTAGGAGCAGTATGAAATTTATCATCTATCCATTTATCATTGTTACAACATTCATTTCAATTTCATCTGCACAAACCTATGGAAGACTGGACGTGTCCTTGAGGTAGCTCTGGGGGAGAACATTGAATGGTACAGGAACAACGAAACTTGGTGGTGCAAGATAAAGTCGGGTGAATTTATGGAATATTACATGAGGCACTATGAGTTTTAGGAGTCTTGGAGATTGCTATGGGAATTGGAACAGATATGCAGGCAAACCGAACGACGAATTAGCCAAGACAGCCATATATGGATCTAAAAGTAAGAGGATACTGTGAGTGAGGCTATGTGTGAATAGGTCAAAGAAGTATTTACTGATTATGCTCATGTTTCCTCTAGGAACGTTCTGGGCACAGACATCAGGCAGGTCACGAATATTTGGCGAAATGGAGACAAAGTATCAGGGACCTATAATAGAAGACCTGACCGTTAGGTCCGTGGATCAGTATACACCCATTGAGGGCCCCATTGACCCTGATTCTTATATCCTCGGGCCAGGTGATATACTTGGTGTTAACATTATTACAGTAGAGAACCTGACATTTCTGCTCCCGGTGAATCCGACCGGCGAATTGTTGATTCCAACAGTTGGTATCGTGAAAGTAGCAGAGCTAACATTGACAGAAGTCATTGTAGTAATCAAAGAATTCATTATACAAAATGCTTATCGTAATGCTGTGGTGGATGTAACGCTAGTAGGAATGCGCAAATTCCGAATCCTTGTGATGGGTGGTGTACAAGAACCTGGATTTGTGACGGCGACACTCGTAGATCGTCTCACTGACGTGATTTCTGAAGCAGGGGGATTGCATAAGTACGCTGATGAAGAAAGAATCAGGATCGTCAGATGGAATGGGAATATCGAGTCTGTCTCTATCAAGCAGTTCCTCTTGGGGGCAGATCTTGACCATAACCCTACTGTGCAGGAGGGAGATCGAATTGAGGTTCCTTTTCTATCGGGTTACCAGCCGAGAGTAGAAGAATTTACGACATACAATGAAAGTGCCATTTTCGTAATCGGATTTGTAAGATTTCCCGGGGCGTTACGATATTTTCCTGGCTATTCTGTTCGAGACTACATTGGAATGGCTGGTGGCGTTTTAGAGACGGGGGATTCCAAGAAAGTTCTGGTGTCGCGATTGGGGTTAGGAAGTGATATCGGTCTTGCAGATTATGCTAGACCAGGTGACACTATTTACGTTCCAGAGAATATTCGTAGCCGTATATTGGGAAACGCCAGTATCATTCAGACATTATCAGCCATTGCGGGTCTTTATCTGAGCTATCTTGCAGCCACGAGGTAATAGCTTGAAAAACCTTACACAGCACGAAACGAGAATCTTGGATCTAACGCGAAAGTATCCAGAGATTGTAAGTGATAGATCTGCCCGGGAAAAGGTTGCATCTGAGATCGGAATAACAGAAAAGACATTAAGAAATCGGATTGCTGATTTGAAGAGGTATGGATTATTAAATGTTTTAGGAGAAAAGTCGAAACAGACCATTTCACACGCAGAAGAAATCAAATTTGAAAGAGAGATCAATCTTTTTGATTATGCCAAGATTATTTGGGATAATAAATGGATTTTAATGCAAATAATCGGGAGTATCTCCATTTTATCAGTTATTGTTACCTTACTTCTCCCGGTTTGGTATAAAGCGACTACTGTAATACTTCCCCCCACATCACAATCGTCATCTTTAGGTGCCCTGGGTTTACTGGGAGATGTTGGCTTTGGTAATCTTCTAGGCGGGGATAATTCTCAAAACCAGTACCTCGCTGTATTAAAGAGTCATCAACTTCGAAGAAAAGTTATTAAACGATTCTATTTACAGAATAAGTATAACCTGGAAACCATGCAAGAGACCTTCGACGCCTTGGATAATAATACTGAGGTCGAAGTTGGCGATGAAATGCAGATTTCAATTTCTGTCTGGGATAAGGAGCAGGATATTGTTGCTGATATGGCTAACTACATGATCTTCTGTTTAGACAGCATAAATATTGAATTTTCTACCAGCTCTGCGAAAAATAATCGAGAATTTATCCAAGGGAGAATCGAGGAGATTATTGATAGTCTATATGTACTTGAACAAAAATTTACCGAGGTCATGGAAGACGAAGGTATACTTGCCCTTGAAGACCAAGTACGTGTTGGAGTGGAAAAAGCAGCCGAAATCCAATTCATGATTATGGTGAAGGAAGTTGAACTTGAAATAACTAAAGTAGCTTATCAAGGTAAAAGTCCCAAGATTCAGATTCTTGAAAGAGAACTGGAAAGCTTAAAAAATAAATATCTTGCCTTCACACAGGGAAATATTGATGAACAACTGGTACCTTCTTTTAAAAAAGTGCCCCAATTAAAATTAACGTTCGAACAACTTGCTAGAAAAATTGATTATTATACCAAATTACTCGCTTTTTTGGGGCCCCAATTTGAACAAGCAAAGATAGAAGAAGTTAAGGACATTTCAACCGTACAGATTCTAGATCAGGCCATAACACCCGAGAAGAAAGATAAACCTAAACGAACACTAATTGTTCTTGTTACTTTTTTCGTAAGTACATTCTTAGCGATAAGTGCTGTAATTATTAAGGATAGTTCAAAGACGTCCTAATAGTAAATTGGTTATCATTCTTAGAATGATTGGCTAACATGCGGTTAAGATTGTTCACTAAACTCATTACATTTTTTAAATTACTATGTGAGATACCGCTCTGTATTATTTATTTCATTTCTTGTATGATACCGAAGGATAAATCCTTGTGGATTTTTGGATCATATGGCGATCAATATAATGATAACAGTAAACATTTTTTTGAGTATGTAAGGAGAAATAAAGCCCATATCAATGCGGTCTGGCTTACCAACAATGACGAATTAATAAAAGAACTTAGGGATAAAGCCGTTCGCGTAGAAAATAAATTTTCTTGGAGAGGATTTTATACTTCCGCACGCGCAGGGATTGTGATTATTTCTTCATATAGAAATAATGTGAATCCATACGCGATCGGTGGCTCTTTTGTTGTGAATCTATGGCACGGATTCTCGGTTAAAAAGATGGAGTATGATATTCCACCCGGTTATAACAAAGGATTCTATTGGCGCAGACGGATTTTTGAGAAATTCGCTTTACTTTTACCCAGGTTTCGGTACGATTATAATCTGTTGACGACTCCTTCAAAGATGGTTGCGAAGATATATGAACGTACTTTCAGAATGAAGGCAGAAAATATTGTTGTTACCGGCGATCCCCGCACTGATGTTCTTTTCCCAATCAGGTCACCGGTCGATTCCCCTAAAACGATCTTATACATGCCTACTTTTCGATCCCATCAAGAATTAAATTTTTTCAATTATAGTTTTTATCCAGATCGATGGGTAGCAACGTTAAAAAAACATGATTGCGTACTAAAAGTAAGATTCCATTCTAATGAAAAGATAAATGAAAAATTAATTAGTACATGGGTGAAAACTTATGATCAGTTTGAATATATTCAGCGGAAGGAAGATACATATTCATTATTTACGGAAGCATCACTTCTAATTACAGATTATTCTAGTGTTATGTTCGATTTTTCTATTACTGGCAGACCGGTGGTATTTTTACCTTTGGATATAGAGGATTATCTTGATCGCGAGCGGCCGATGTATTTTGATTACAAAAAAGAGATAGCCAGAGATTATCGTTTTGATGATTGGGAGCAGTTGAGGGAATACATAGATTTGAATGGAGTTGCCAAAATTGATACTTCCCGTTTTCTCGGACAAGTTCATGATTTTCATGACGGTAAATCATCCGAACGCGTTTATAATGCGATTGTAACAAGAGTTTCTTGAATATTCGATCTATTTTTAATTCGCAATTTTATAGGAACACTTTTGTCCTATTTTCTGGGAATGCCGTCAACCAAATAATATTATTATTAACATATCCAATTATATCTAGACTTTATGAACCGGCGGATTTTGGACACTTTGAACAGGTTAATGCTATTTTTCTGTTTATTGTCCTGCTGGCATCTTTAAGGTATGAATATGCAATCATCATTGCAAAAGATGATAATGAGGCCAGCAATGTGCTGACATTATCCTTATTTCTATTAATAGTTTTCTCGGTAGTAGTTTTTATTCTTCTCCTTCTTTTTAGATCATCAATTGCCGTAATGCTTTCAAATCCAAAACTAGAATTATATCTTTTTTGGATTTCGCCATTTTTATTGGTAGCCGGGATGCAACAGATTCTTTATAACTGGATTATTCGTAAGAAGAATTTCAAATTAGCCAACAGTTCTAATATACTAAAATCATCTACCAATTCTTTAGGAAGGGTAGCGTTAGGTTTTATTATCGCCAACCCCATATCACTATTTCTTTCAAGGGGGATTTCTTTTTTATTGTCGTTATTAATCCTAGTCCGGAAAGAGATTATCCCCTTTTTCAACGCTTTAAAGAATGGTGTTATTTCTTTACCGGGAGTAATGTCCGTAGCGAAGAAATATAAGGACTTCCCTTTGTACATGGGTGGTGGAGTTATCCTGAATCGTTTTACAACCAGTTTAACCCCCTTATTACTGTCAGGTTTTTTTGGTTTAAAAGTATTAGGTTTTTATGCGATGGCAAACACGGCCTTGAATATTCCTATTTCAATATTAAGGAACTCAATACAAACTGTGTTTTTGCAAGAAGCTTCTGAATTAAAGAATAAGGAAAAGAAAATTTCCGGAGAATTATTAAAAATCACATTATTACTTTTTACAATTGGAATTATTCCAACAGGTCTGATCATTGGATTCGGCCCGAAAATATTTTCTTTTATTCTAGGTTCGCAATGGGAGCTGTCAGGAACGATAGCAAGTATCATTATAATATGGCTTTTCTTTACAATTGTTGCTACTCCATCAATGGCCATAGTTCCCGTAGTAAATCTTCAACAGTATTATCTCATCCTTCAAACTATCCTATGCATTACGCGGATTGTAGTTTTATTTGGTACATATACCCTTTATGGGGAACTTAAATCGGTTCTATACGGATTGATGTTACATGGTTCACTATTTAATATATTTAACGTCATTTATGTAATGAAAAAAACGCATCAAATTGAGATAAGAAATTTTGAAGCTTAACAGGAATTCACCATTTCTAAAAATATCTTTCTTTTTTCTTTATTGTTTAACATTGTTTTTTATTCTATTTGAGAGAATTCCTCTTCCCGAGATCAACATGTCTCCTTATAGAATTTGTACCGGGATAGTATTAGCACTGGTAGTGTTAGAATTAGTGAAGAAAAAACAGGCTGATATACCCAATGAACTATTGTTATTTTTACTATTTTTGATCGGTACGTCACTAATCGGTATAAATACTAGAAATCTATCAGTCTACATACAGTATTTATTTCTTTCTTGTTTAGCCGTTATTATTTACAATCTATTAAAAATAGTACAATTAAGACAACGCGACTTTAATATATTGATGTATTTACTCATAGTGATTGGTTGTATAGGTGGACTGACTCTATTAACTGATTATTATCAATTAACGCAGTTTAGTCTTTTATTCGGTAAAGAGATATATAAGGAATCGTTGTCCGGTAGAGGGGCCGGCCTTTTAGGGGGAGAGGCCAATTTAACCGCTGCACGACTGGTAGCTTTACTGCCATTTGGATTATATCTATTATTTTCATCAAAGAAATGGGGGATTAATAAAATCGTTGTATTTTTTATGGCTAGTATAATTCTCTTTGCGATTATTCTTACGGGATCACGCATGGGGATTTTGGCATTATGTCAGATAATACTATTCACGATGATATATGAAATGCGTAAAGCTAAATTAGGTATGAGAATTAGTTTGGTCGTTGGATTTATTGGACTGATAACAGTCCTTTTCTTATCTTTTGGACTTATTAAGGACAAAAAATCTCAATCACGATTTGAAAGTTTAGGTTCAATCACTGATTTGAATAAAATCTCCTATACGAATTATGATATGGATGAATCACTCGTTGAACGGTTCTTGCTGATGTGGGTAGGTGTAGATCTAATTAGAAAAAATCCAATCTGGGGAATAGGAATTGGGAACGCGAAGTATATGCCTCAAAAATATCTTCCTACTATCGATAAAATAAAATATTTGCATAACACCTACTTAGATGTTGGTTCAGAGAATGGGATTCCAATGCTTTTAATTCTAATAATGTTTTTGGGATGGATTTTAGTTTCATTATTTAAAAAACGTACACATATTGAACATGACTTCTATTTCTATTTTAGTCTGGGTTTCTGGATTCTAATGTTCTGCTGGTTTTTCCTATCCGATTTTTCAAACAAACTGTTCTGGAATTTATTTCTTCCTTTGGCCATGTATTTGATAAAAAAGCCAAATCCTGAGGTAACTTTTGATTAATTCACTCGTTAGCGTGGCTATTGTGACTCATAATCGTAAAAGAGAAGTAAAAAAAGCGATTCAATCGGTATTTAAGCAGTCCTACCCGTCATTGGAAGTAGTTGTTGTTGATAATGGTTCAACAGATGGAACCAGTGCAATGATTGCAAGAGAATTTCCAACGGTTCAACTTGTACGATCTCCTAGTAATAAGGGATGTCCTCAGGGAAGAAATATAGCTATTAAG
>JADFPG010000098.1 GCA_022562455.1 Fidelibacterota bacterium
CTCGGAACAATCTGATATGTACGATATTATTTATCGGGGAAAAGCCAGTGTGGTGTTGGGAGAGTTGTTTCAGGATTCTGTCAGGTTATAACAACCCCCGTTTCCCGTCCTGAGGTTTCGGGACGGGATCCACCTCCTTTGATGAAGGGGGACTTCAATAATCACTCAAGTTTCGCACATAGTAAGTGTTTTATATTTCAGAAGATGTTCATAAATAAAGTCATTAAGTATCGTAATAAAAAAGACGAATTTCTTATTACCGTTATTCTCTGTACTTTTCTTAGCGTAAGAAAAGTACCAAAAGAAACTGTCGCTGGAGAAAAATTTTATCCGTCTGCACCATCGTTACGGGAATGAATTAAACTCATCCCGACATCTGTGTCGGGACTCAAACAGTAATTCATTCTAATCCTCTACGATGGTTTGACGTCAATGATAAAATTTTTCTAATGCGACATAATCACACATTCTGCGAACATCAAGTACATAAATGACCGTAAAGAAGTGCGAAACTTGAGTGATTATATAAACCTTTGGGAACAATCCCGAAACTTCGGGATTGTCCTACACTTTTTACGACGGGAAATGTTTTGACATTGAATTGGTGAGAAGGTATATTTTTCGCTTGAAAATTATGAAAATATTTGAAATGACCAGACTTTTTATTTTCATAAGGGGTATCCCTATTTGTTTAGGTTTGCTGACCCCGATTAAATCGGGGTAGGCGATACAGCAAATTAGGGTCCCTATTAGGTGATTTACATATCAATGAAGGAAGTTCTTTAATCAATGCTTGATAAGGTACAGTCTAAAGTAGATTTTATTCGATTGGAGCACGAGATACTCGATTTCTGGAAGAGCAATAAGATTTTCCAAAAACTGGTAGAATCGTCTAAAGGAAAACCCAAGTGGTCATTCTTGGATGGACCTATTACTGCTAACAATCCAATGGGAGTGCATCACGCATGGGGAAGAACGTATAAAGACCTCTTCCTGCGTTATCATGCCATGAAAGGATATGAACTGAGGTATCAGAATGGGTTTGACTGTCAGGGTTTATGGGTGGAAGTGGAAGTTGAAAAAGAGTTAGGTTTTAAATCCAAGACGGATATTGAAAAATTTGGGGTAGAGAATTTTGTGAATGCTTGTAAAGAGAGAGTGAAACGATTCTCTGCAATCCAGACCAAACAGTCAATTCGGTTAGGGTATTGGATGGACTGGGATAACTCTTATTACACCATGTCTGATGAAAATAATTATACCATCTGGCATTTTTTAAAGAAGTGCCATGAAAAGGGGTGGATTTACAAAGGTCATGATGTTATGCCGTGGTGTATCGATTGTGGCGCTTCATTGAGTGAACATGAGATTGCCACGGAAGGATATATCGAAAGAACCCATTTGTCAGTATTCATTAGACTCCCATTTCTGGATGCGGAAAAAGAATCATTATTGGTCTGGACGACAACCCCTTGGACGTTAACCTCGAATGTAGCTGCTGCGGTTCATCCTGATATTGATTATATAAAAGTGAAGCAAAACGATGAGTATTTTTATCTTGCGAAGCGTAAGGAGTTGATACTCAAAGAAAAGGGATCTTATGAAGTGATCGAAAATTTAAAAGGATCCGACCTTGCAGGTAGACCGTATCATGGACCCTTTGATCACTTTGAGGCTCAGGCAAATGTGTCTCACAAAATAGTCAGCTGGACGGAAGTTAATGACGAGGAAGGAACCGGTGTCGTTCATGTAGCGCCAGGTTGTGGACATGAGGATTATCAGCTATCCAGAATTGAAAACCTGTCTGTGATCGCGCCTTTAGATCAATTTGGTAATTATCTAAAAGGATTTGGTTGGCTCACCGGGAAGAATGTAAGGGATGTCGATAAAGACATTGTTTCTGACCTCAAGTCACGAGGGATACTGTACAAGAGAGAACACTATACGCACCGTTATCCGATTTGCTGGCGACACAAAACAGATTTGGTTTTCAGACTCGTCGATGAGTGGTTTATCTCCATGGATGAGATGAGAAAGGGTATTATGGAGATAACCAAACAGATTCATTGGATTCCGGGATGGGGTAAGGATCAGGAACTCGATTGGCTGCAAAATATGGATGATTGGATGATATCCAAAAAGCGGTATTGGGGTCTCGCATTGCCCATATATCCCTGTGATAAGTGCGATGAAGTCACTGTTATCGGTGGATATGAAGAACTGAAAGAAAAAGCTGTAGAGGGATGGACAGCCTTTGAGGGCAATTCTCCCCACCGTCCGTGGATTGATCACGTAAAAATAAAGTGTGATCATTGTGGTAGTCTGCTATCAAGGATTCCGGATGTGGGAAATCCCTGGCTCGATGCCGGAATTGTACCGTATTCTACTATTCATTATGTGACTGATCCGGATTATTGGAAATCATGGTTTCCCGCAGATTTTATTACAGAGAGTTTGCCCGGACAATTCAGAAACTGGTTTTATTCCCTACTTGCTATGAGCACGGTTCTTGAGAACAAACCACCATTTAAGAAGGTTTTGGGTCATGCCATCGTCAAGGATGAAAAAGGGAAAGATATGCACAAGTCTGACGGAAACGCTATCTGGTTTGACGATGCTGCAGAAGAAATGGGTGTGGATGTCATGCGGTGGATGTTTGCAGCTCAAAATCCTGAAAAGAATTTATTATTTGGATATGGTTCTGCTAAAGAAATTCGCAAACGGCTCATCACCTTGTGGAATGTTTATTCATTTTTTGTGACTTACGCCCGTCTTGATCAATTTAATCCGGTTAAGGTTAAAGTATCCTCTGAAGATTTCACCCAATTGGACAGATGGATTACCTCGAAGATGAATCAAATAATTGTCACTGCCACCGATGCATATGAAAGTTATCGAATAGAACGATTAATGAGAAAGATAGACAGATTTTTAGATGATCTGTCTAATTGGTATGTTCGGAGAAACAGACGGAGGTTTTGGAAAAGCGAAAATGACAGTGATAAAAATGCCGCTTATGTCACTCTTTACAATGTGCTGAGCGATTTGATTAAAGTGTTGGCTCCCATTATCCCTTTTGTTACCGAAAAGATATATCAAAACCTGATTAGAAACTTAAACCCCAGTGCCGCTGAAAGTTTACATCTCTGTGAGTTTCCGAGTGTGGGTATAGAAGAGATTGATGAGAAACTCATTTCTGAAATAGATTCTGTTGTGAAAATAGTGGAATTGGGTAGGAGTGCTCGTAACAAAGCGAATCTTAAAATACGTCAGCCATTAGCCAAACTTCAGTATTTTATTGTGAATGAAGAGAAGGGTCCCGCAATTCTTCGATATAAAGATCAAATTTTAGAAGAGTTGAATATTAAAGAATTAGAACTGGTAAAATCAAGAAATGAGCTTATTATACAGACATTAGAATTGAATTATGCCCTCCTTGGCAAACGGTTTGGCAAAGATTTGCCCGGAATCAAAAAAGCATTGGATGAATTGAAATATGACGATATTGCTTCTCGACAGGTCAACAATTTATCGATTGAATTAAGCTATAACGGAGAGACTTTTGAATTACGTCCTGAGGAAATTATCATTAAGGAACAATCAATAGAAGGAAAGTCTACTGCCTCCGAGCCTGGAATTACGGTAGCAATCTCAACTGAATTGACTGAAGAATTAATTCAGGAAGGTATCGTTCGGGATATGATTCGACATATTCAGAATATGAGAAAGGAAGCCAATTTTAATGTGGAGGATAGAATTAAAGTGACAACAAACGCCCGTGGAATCATAGATACGGCTTTAAATTCTTTTAAAGATTATTTTTGTAATGAAATCCTTGCCGTGGAGCTAACGGGAAATGGTATTACAGGTGAATACACAAAAGAAATATTAGTGCGGGGAGAAACGGTTTCATTTGGAATTTCGAGAATTTCTTTATAGAGTGAGGCAACGATGACACAGAATAAATTATCCAAAAAGATGCTTTCTCATTATGAGAAACTCATACAGGAAAAGCGGGATCGAGCCTTGGAAGAAATGGGTTATATTAGAGAACAATCCCTGAATGATCAGGGAAATCTCGATACCACAACCCGGGATTCAACTTATGCATACCATATGGCGGATGTTGGAACGGATGCAATGGAAAGGGAAAAATCTTTTTTATGGTTTACGCGGGAAAATAATTTCATTCGCTACCTGGATGAAGCACTGCTGCGTATTAAAAATGAAACATTTGGTTTTTGTATCGAGTGTGACAATAAGATTCTCAATGAAAGGTTAGAAGAAGTACCCCATACTCAGCACTGCGTAAGCTGCAAAAATAAAGCTAATAGTTGAACTCGTGACCGTATTGGTCTACACTATTTTTGTGGTTATCCTTGATCAGGTGACCAAGCAAATAGCACGTACCTCTATGACATTTCATGATTCCATTCCTGTAATAAGAAATTTTTTCCATTTTACTTATGTAGAAAACTCCGGCATTGCGTTTGGGATCAACTTTCCGGGTGGATCGGTGATATTCCCTATAGCCTCTATTATCGCAACAGTGGCGGTTTTTTATTACCTGTGGTTAGTAAGAAAAGATCAAATTGTAGTGAGGTTATCATTAGCACTTATTTTAGGTGGAGCTATTGGGAATTTGATAGACAGATTACTGTTTGGAAAAGTGGTGGACTTCTTCGATTTTAGTATAGCGGGTTATCATTGGCCGGTGTTTAATGTATCGGATTCATCTGTGACAATTGGGTTAATCCTTTTTCTTTATTCTTCTTTTATTGTCAAAAACACACTTAAAACAGTCAACAATGAAAACAATTAGAATAACGGTAAATAACCATCATGTTCGTTTAGATAAATATCTGGCAGGAAAAATTGAGTTTCTTTCGAGAACCAAAGTAAAGGAATGTATTGTATCAAATCATGTGTTAGTTGATGGCTCACCAGCCAAACCAAGCATGTTGCTTGAAGGGGGTGAAAAGGTGCTTGTTGAAATCCCAGAACCTCAACCTGCAACACTAAAAGCGGAAAAGATTCCTTTAGACATTATATTCGAAGACGACTATTTATTGGCGGTAAATAAACCACCTAATTTGGTTACCCATCCCGGCGCAGGGAATTTCAGTGGCACACTTGCTAACGGATTAGTTTATTATTTGGGTTCTTTACCAAACTCGCTTAATCATGATCGTCCGGGAATTGTTCACCGGTTAGATAAGGATACTTCCGGCATACTCCTTGTAGCAAAAAGTGATGAAGTCCATTTACATCTTTCGAATCAATTTGCTGAGCGAACGGTAGAGAAGACTTATTTGGCAATGGTATGGGGAACATTCAAGGAACTTGAGGGAGTGATTGACAAACCTATTATCAGGCATCCAAAACACAGGCAGCGGTTTACAGTTGGTGATAGGGGGAGAACCGCTATTACATATTGGAAAGTTGTAAATGAATTCGAATACCTTACGTTACTGGAACTATCCCCCAAAACCGGTAGGACTCACCAACTCAGGGTTCATCTAACTTCAATTAACCATCCAATTTTCTCAGATGAGTTATACGGAGGGGGAAAGAATCGCTTACATGGATATTTGCCAGAGGTCCAAAAATCACTGATACTTCTTTTTGATGCTATTGGAAGACAGGCTCTTCATGCTTTGTCTATTTCATTTAATCATCCAAATACGGGGGAAAGAATGACACTAACAGCCCCTCTCTTTTCGGACTATAAAAATTTAATCCATCTGTTGGGGATGGAATATGCGTGATTTGAAACTTGACGTTGTTGAGGAATACTTAAAATACCTTGATAAAGAAAGGCATTATTCATTTAACTCAATCAAATCGTACCGAATTGACCTGAACCAATTTTGTCAATTTTTGAATCAGTATCTTGGGAAAATTGTAGATGATTTTAGATTTGTAGATAAAACATCCATAAAACATTTTCTTAGCTATCTTTTCGATAGAGATATTTCCAGCAGATCTATTGCCAGAAAATTAGCAACCGTAAAATCATTCTTCAGGTATTTAGTAAAATCTGAGGAAGTACCATTCAGCCCTGCAGCTGGAGTGAAATCACCTAAGTTTGTAAAACACTTACCCGATTTTCTTGAGGAAAATTTGATTGAGAAATTGATGCAAGCGCCCCTCTTGAACAAATGGGAGGGACTCCGGGATAGAGCTATTATGGAACTGTTTTACAGTACCGGAATGCGGTTAAATGAATTGGTTAATTTATCCGTAGGAGATGTAAGCCAAAGTGAAAACCTGGTAAAAGTGTCAGGGAAAGGGAACAAGGAAAGATTAATTCCTGTCGGGGATACTGCCATTGATGCAATTAATGAATATCTTCATATTCGGGAAAGGGAGGCAGGCACGATTTCTGACAATGACCCTCTTTTTATCTCAAACAGAATGAAACGTATTTCACCTCGAACCATCCAAATACGGTTAAAGAAATATTTTGAAGAAATTGCTGTGGGTATGAAATTTAATCCTCATCTTTTACGGCATTCTTTTGCAACACATCTATTGGACCGTGGAGCGGATATAAGGGCTGTAAAGGATTTACTGGGGCATGCAAGTTTATCTTCTACACAAGTGTATACTCATTTAAAAGTTGAACAGATGAAAAAGATTTATGAACAATCCCATCCACACGCATAGAGGAGAATTTTCATAAAATGGACCTCAAATACCTTGGATTGAAAGATATTGGTGAAATTAGAAGAAATACACCAATTGATGATCTCGTTCAGAATTCTTTAGATCGAGGTGAAGGTGTGTTAGGGATGAATGGTGCTTTGATGGTCGACACAGGGAAGTATACAGGAAGATCTCCTAAAGATAGATTCATTGTTGATGAATCGACAACTTCTCATAATGTGTGGTGGGGTTCTGTAAATAAGCCTATTTCCATTGATGTATTTAACGTATTAATGGATAAGGTTGTCGATTTTTATAACAAAAACAACGATGGATCAGGTGTCTTTGTATTTGATGGTTTTTGTGGCTCCGATCCGGAAACTTCACTTCCAGTCCGGTTTATTGCAAAGAAAGCCTGGCAAGCAATTTTTGTGAATAATATGTTTATTCGTCCGACAACTAAAGAACTGAATAAGTTTGAACCCCAATTTACTATCATTAATGCATCACCAGTGATTGATAAAGAGTGGACATCACACGGTTTACATTCGGAAACTTTTATTATCTTTAATTTAGAGCGTGGTATTGCCATTATCGGCGGGTCAGAGTATGGCGGTGAAATGAAAAAGGGAATTTTTTCTGTAATGAATTATTATCTTCCCTTAAAAGGGATTCTTACAATGCACTGTGCCGCCAATGTGGATATGAATGGTGAAAATCCTGCTCTATTTTTTGGTCTTTCAGGTACTGGGAAAACAACGCTTTCAACTGATCCAAATCGGCTTTTAATCGGCGATGATGAACATGGTTGGTCAGATAAAGGAATTTTTAATCTTGAGGGAGGGTGTTACGCTAAAGCCATTAATTTAAACAAGGAAGCCGAACCAGGAATTTGGGCTGCGATTAAGCATGGAGCTTTGCTGGAAAATGTTGTATTTGATGAAGAGACTAAAATTGTGGATTTCAGCGATAGTAGTAAAACTGAGAATACACGCATCTGCTATCCTTTGGATCATATTGAAGCATCCCTTTTTGCACAGGGTAAACCCAGTCGTTCCGAACACCCTAATACCATTTTATTTTTATCATGCGATGCGTATGGGATTCTTCCCCCTGTATCCAGGTTAACTCCTGATCAAGCTATGTATCACTTTATCAGTGGATATACAGCCAAAGTTGCAGGTACGGAACGGGGAGTAACTGAACCTCAGGCGACTTTTTCTCCATGCTTTGGTGGACCTTTTTTAACATTGAATCCATTGGTTTATGCCAGGTTATTAAGGGAAAAAATGGAAAAGCACGGAACTAAAGTTTATTTCATTAATACAGGATGGAATGGCGGTTCTGCCATGTCCGGTGCAAAAAGGATATCTTTAAGCAAGACGCGAGAGATGGTTACTGCTATCCTAACAGGAGATATTGAAAAGTCACAATTTATTAAAGAGCAAGTATTCGGATTGGATGTTCCCATGACCTTGAATGGTGAAGAGGATCCAATTCTCATACCAAGAAATACATGGGAAGATAAGTCTGCTTATGATCAGGCAGCAAACCGGCTTGCTCATTTATTTCGAAATAATTTTAAAACGTTTGTTATTGAGGAACCTTCATTAGAAACAGCGGGACCAATCATATAAACTCTTTCATTTTATTGGGATTTTACATCTTAACTTTTGTATCTGAGAACGTTTGAAAAATATTTTCATTCATAATCGTTTTATATCTCATTTGGTAACAGTTATAATATAGATATAGCTTAGTCTTAAAAACGTAAGGGAGGAATAATGCAGATATTAGTAACATCACGACATTTCCAAGCGCCAGTCTACGTTCGCGAATATGCTGAAGAAAAAGTGAATAAAATTCATCGCTATATCAAAAAACCTGTCGTATGTAGCGTGATTTTATCTCAGGAAAACAATAGTTTTATCGCCGAAATGAAACTCACCGTCAAACGAAAACAAATTTTTGTAAAAGGAAAATCTGACGACATCAATAAATCGATTGATATTGCCTATGATAAATTGGTTGTCAGGGTTAAAAAATTCAATGAGTTAAGGCAGGCACATTGATATTGCTCAAGTTTCACATATGCTAACTAATTGTTTTATCCACAGGATCCTTCGGATATACATGATTATTGAGAAAATATTGCAATAAAAGGTATAGGGAATAATGTATATGGAGATAATTGGATATCATACCCCCCTGTATTTTCGTCCCGAAACTTCGGGACTATTATATCCTCCTTATACCGTATACCTATTAACATAGACATCCTGATGAATTGGAACTGCGAAACATGAGATATTATATATCGCCTAAATAGCGAGTGAATCGATGAAAGTAATTATTCCAATAGCAGGACACGGGACCAGACTCTTACCCCACACAAAAAATCGCCAGAAGTGCCTTCTTCCGGTTGCTGGTAAACCGGTTATAGATCACATACTTGAGCCGCTTATCAAACAAGGGTTTAATGATATTATCCTAATTACCGGTCATTTAGAAAATCAGGTAAAGAAATATGTAACTAAATTCGACGCTAAATTCATATTTATCCGCCAACCAGAAGCTCTTGGATTAGGACATGCAGTTAACTTGGGACTTGAAAATAGCGAAGAACCTGTGCTGATTCAATTAGGTGATGTGATCTATGATATAAATTTCAGTGAATTTTGTAAGTCTGAAACTCATACCATTGCAGTCGATGTCGTACCAGATCCCGAAAGATTCGGTATCGTGGAAATAGAAAAAGATGAAATTATACGAGTATTGGAAAAACCTAAAAATCCACCGTCTAATCTTGGTATAATTGGATTATACTATATTAAAAATCAACGGTCTTTGTTAAAATCCATTCAATTCCTTGTTGAAAACAACATCACCACTAATAATGAAATTCAGCTTGCTGACGCGTTCCAGCGAATGATTGATTCAGGAGAAAAGATAGTTCATCGGAAAATAGCCAGTTGGTATGATTGTGGTATTCCTGATACATTTCTGTCTACAAACTCTGCATTATTAGTTCCTTCTGGTAAAATTCTCGATGGCTCCACGATCCTTGAACCTGTTGCAATAGGGGAAAATTGTCATATTACAAATTCTACTATTGGTCCGAATGTTACCGTAATGTCGGGTGCAATCATCGAGGATTCCATAATTAAAGATTCCATTGTCCTTTGGAATGCCAGAATTATCCGCAGAACTATTGATCATACAATTATAGAAGAGGGGCGACCATAAGTTTGGTGTGAATTTTTATCAACCTGATACAGGGTTGGTATAACAAATTGTGTTGATTGCTAGTAAATTATTTGAATATTTTTAGTCAGTTGGCTTGTTGATATTTGTTAAGGGGTCTCTTTTCTGAGGATTAATAATCCAATAAAAAATATTTTATTTATTTTAAAAATAGTTTGCTTCATTTGTATAAAGAAAATTAACTTACTGTGCTGGAAAATTCATCAAATATTGATAATTTGATATTAATTGCAGCAGCTTTTTGAAAATTGGTATGCGCGGGTCAGAGATCATAGGACATTGAGTTCGACATTAAAGTTAACAAACACCATACAATGGAGAGTTTGATCCTGGCTCAGGACAAACGCTGGCGGCGTGCCTAACACATGCAAGTCAAGGAGAAATTCCCCCGACTTGTCGGGGGGAAAGTAAACTGGCGGACGGGTGAGTAATACGTAGGTAATCTACCCTGGAGATTAGGATAACCCACTGAAAGGTGGACTAATACTAAATAATGCAGCGGATCCTATGGGATATGTTGTTAAAGGGGTCCTTTCGATTTATCGGAAGGATCTTGCTTTGGGATGGGCTTGCGTCCGATTAGCTAGTTGGTAGGGTAAAAGCCTACCAAAGCAACGATCGGTAGCTGGTCTGAGAGGATGATCAGCCACACTGGGATTGAGATACGGCCCAGACTCCTACGGGAGGCAGCAGTGGGGAATCTTGCGCAA
>JADFPG010000099.1 GCA_022562455.1 Fidelibacterota bacterium
AAAACTAAGAGCCAATAGACAAAGCTGAAATCAGTGTGATAAAAAGAATTGAAGAAAGTTAAGTATACCAATCATGCTAAGCTTAAATTTAAAATACTTAAATCACATGGTTTCATCATAGATCATAAGCAGGTTGATGAGACTTTATTAGATCCTGACAAGGTGATACAACAATCAAGAGGTAGATTGATTGCTCAGAAGAGAATTACCGATATACATGTTCTTCGAGTTGTATACAGGGAAGAAAATAACACCATAATCGTGATCACATTTTACCCGGGAAGGAAAGAGAGATATGAAAATTAACTATGATCGAGAAGAAGACATTTTGATGATCGAAACGTCTAGTGAAGGCACTATTGATCATGCTGAGCATACGGAACCGTTCATCGCTCATTTTAGTAAGGAGGGGCAGCTTCTGTTGTTGGAAATCCTTGATGCCAGCGAGTTCCTGACCTCCGTGCTAAAAACTAGTCTCAGCGGTAAGGAGCAGGAATTGCCACTTTCTGTTTGATGAACTCTTGTCACTATATCAGAGAGTATTGTTCGGAATGATAACAAAGCCATGCCACAGTCTTCACTATGGACCCGTAGGGTCTCCTGTGGAGGAAAAGCTGAAATCAGTTTACCCCGCCCGCTTGAATGGTCCTCCCGACCCCGACTTGTCGGGGGGATCGGGAGGCAGGTAGCGGAGCGTATCGGGGAAACAAGAAATTGGAAAAAGGTGACTAATGAAATTATTGAGTTATGTTAAAGAACTTAAATACACCGTAATTTTTTGGAGAACAAAACAATGGAGCAGTTAAAGATCATTATAGAAAAACACTCTCAGGGCTATGTGGCGTACCCCCTGGGTTTAAAAGGTGTAGTTGTAGGTGAAGGTAATACTTACGAGGAAGCTTTAAACGACGTTAAATCGGCAATCCTATTTCATATTGAGACTTTTGGTTCTGAAGTCTTGGTGTCCGATTCCCCTATTCTGGAAGCCTTCGTGGCTGAAGCAGCTGCACCTGTAGATTGACAAAATTTCCCAGAGACGCTCCCAAAAGAAAAGTAGTAAAGGCTCTTGAACTTCTGGGATTTAAAATTATTCGCCAAAGGCCGATACAATCGGGGTTAACCCCGACACCGTTCCCGACAAGTCGGGAGTGTCGGCCTGTAGGGTGATTAATTCATGGCTCATGAATTAATCAGGTTAAAAAGGTCATAAAGTAATTCACTTTAAAAAAAGTACTACTGTGATTACCTACTTTACCACCAATTATTGCAAACTATTTTATGCGCTATTCTTAAGTTATTTATTTTGTCCTTTGATATTAACCGCTCAAATATTGTTTAGGGAGTCTAACTCAAATTTCTATTTTCTTGAATCAAAAGCAATCCAGAGTGGAAGAGCAGAGCAATATCTTACCACCCGCTTCTCACATTTTTGGCTTGAAAGTTTAATAGAAAATCGAAATGACCTGCTGACTACAAACATAGGAGATGGTAGGTTAAGAGAGAATCGCTTAAAGTTATATCCATATTTCTCGGTTGATGCTTCTATCAATGGGGGTTCCATACAGGAGGACGGTTCCTATGTTGACCGAGCCCCAGCGGTGTTCATAGTGGCAAATTACAAAGGGTTTCCCTTTGCAAAATATAGAATAACTTTTTGGATGAATTTTGAGTCGCATAGGTTACTCAGTACCAAGACTATCGCTAATTTTGGTCACGATTTTGATTCTCATAAAGAAGTAGGTTATTCAAGCAGTGTAGAGAGCGATAAGTGGAAAGAGTATGATATTGGTGATGGTGGAATAGTGATCAATTACCCAGCTGGAGAAGTGGCATTGGTTAAATCGAATCCTATCTGGGGACCCGGGTATGCTGGACAATTGTTATTCTCTAATAAATCGCCTAGTTTTTCTTTTATTCAGGTGCATCATAGAATCAGCGATAAGTGGAATTTCACGTTTCTTCACGGTTTCCTCAATTCCACATATGAAGACTCGACGTATAAATATCTTGGTGTACCTGGTTTGTCAAATCCAGGCTTTCCCCGTGTGAGGAAATATGTGGCTGCACATAGACTTGATTTCCACATAAAAGAAAGTTTCCGTCTGGGATTGGGTGAATCTGTTATTTACGGTGCTCGAGGAATAGAGTTGGGTTACATCTTGGCAGTCGTACCGTACTGGTCAATTCAACACGATCTAAGTGATCCAGATAATGTTCAGTGGTTTGCAGATTTTGATATTGTGATGAAAAATGTTGGGCGATTATACGGTGCTTTTTTTTTGGATGAATGGCATTTGAGTAAAACTTTTGATAAGGATAAAAGCCGAAACTGGTTCGCATATCAGGTGGGTGCAAGTTATCGCTTACCAGTTGTGAAATCTGGTGGAACTACGCTGAGAGCAGAATATACGTTTCTTACACCTTATGTTTATGTTCACAGAAACCGTATCAACACCTTTGAGCATTGGGGGCACCCTCTTGGTTTCTGGACCGGACCGAATTCAGACAACCTGTTTTTGGCAGTGGAAGGATCTCTGATGAATGGCCTGTGGTTACAATTCTACGGACAGCATTCAAGACGCGGGGAGGTCAGCGACTCAACTGTAGTGCTTCAATACCAAACTAAACACATTCCATTTCTTGATCACCCTACGTACGAAGGGGAAGCTGAAAACAAAACCTTATTTGGTGTTCGGGGGGAGGCGAGATTTGCTAACTTTGTGATAGTGGAATTTGACATCTTCCACGTCTTGTGGCAACAGAAGGTTAATCTTAATCAGGAACCTACTGATGAGAACTCTCCAGAGCGTTATACCCTTCGCAAATGGTATGGGAGGCTCAAGATCTCAATTGGCATATAATTTTGCGCCTTTTTGCCTGCCTCTATTTTTTATAAGATCGTCTAAGTCGCCTAGATTGAGTGGCATTGCAGCATTACCTGCGACTTCTGGTGTTGCTGATACATTTAAGGTAATCACTGGACAACCTGATCACATTACCTCAAGCAGAGGGATCCCAACTCTTCATAGCTTGATTGTACCTGCCCGCCCCGTTGAATATCCATTCCACGGGGCCCGCCCTCATTCTTCGCCTGCCAGTCACCCACGGAGTAGGCGGGAGCCTGCCTGCCGTCAGGCAGGGAATTTTCATTTTTAAACCCAATACCCCTAAAACCCACCAATTAAAATGTAACTGATCCGATTTGGGAATTGGATCCGGCTTATGTTTTCTCAAAGGAAAGATACGCCCTGTCAGGCTATGCCTGGCAGGGCTTTTTTTATATGCGCTCGACAGGGCGCTGATACTCGGTAGTGCTCCGAAAGGAGTTCCTGGTAGAAAAGGACTGGGCTACGAACTCAAATAAAAACTGATCAATAACCCATTTATTCATGGCTGGGATTATGGAGATAAGTGAAAAGACTTTATGCCGTTTACGGCTTTTTACAGTACAATCATTCCATCCGCCAGTTGACGGATGGAATCTTTCTACCCCATTTTACAGGAGCATTTCCAATGTTAAGATTAACAATCTCCACTACACCTGGAGTCATAGTCTTATCCTGTTGTTACTGGTGCTGGCACAATCTCTCTGCTTGTCATCTCTGATTGATTACCCGTTGTTGTTTAGACGTAATTTAAACAAAAATGGATACAGTATCTCTTTCGATTTTTCCTATTTTCTCAGGAAGATTCCCGTTCTATGACTCGGAGACAATAGGCAAACTTTTCCTTGTTAAAAAATGGGATAATCAATAAATTAACTTGTTAAGATACTACGAAACTAATAAACAACTCAGGTGTAAACATGGACCGACGTCTTTATGAAATGCAAGCAATTGTATGCGCTGCCCTTGGTAATGCCAAGCGAATTCAAATAATTGATCTGCTTCAGGCTGGCGAGAAAACCGCTGGAACTCTTGTAAATGAAATGGGGATTTCAAAGGCCAATCTCTCGCAGCATCTTCAGGTGATGAAATCGAAGGGGTTGTTGCTGAGCCGGAGAGAAGGTGTTTCGATTTTTTATCGAATCTCAAATCCGAAGATTGTGGCTGCATGTCAATTGATGCGGGCAGTGTTGCTGGAACAGTTGGAAGATATGTCGAAGTTACGGGAAGAGTATAGTGAACTCTGAGGCAAGACAAACCTTTGTCTTTCAGAGGACAAATGGGGCGACATAACTTCAGAAAGAAGGTAGGATAGCCTGAACCGATCAAACATATTTCGTATTGTCCTGTCTGCATTTCTCCTGGTAGTTATGATTATTACCATTGTTCATTTTCGTGCAAATCTGACGGTAGAGAGCATAGAAGCTTGGGTTCATGGATTTGGATTGTGGGCGCCTCTGGTTTTCATGTCAGTGTATCTCATTGGCCCCGCTCTTTTCCTGCCCGGTTCAATATTAACTTTGGCGGGGGGTGCATTGTTCGGCCCCCTGTGGGGAACAGTTTATAGCTTGACTGCGGCGACAGCCGGTGCGACTGTAGCTTTCTTTATTGCTCGTTATCTGATATCCGATTGGGTGATGGGCAAGATCAGCGGGAAACTAAAAGAGTTAATACAGGGGGTTAATGCTGAGGGGTGGCGCTTTGTGGCATTTGTCCGCTTGGTTCCTATATTTCCCTTCAACCTGTCCAACTACGCTATGGGATTGACTAAAATTCGGGGTTACCATTATGTGGTTGCTACGTTTGTCTGCATGATACCGGGTGCATTTGCGTACTCCTACCTCGGATATACAGGACGTGAGGCTGTGGGTGGGGGAGAGAGTTTGATTACAAAAGGTCTATTAGCCTTGAGTTTGTTGGCGGGACTGGCATTGCTACCGAGCTTGGTTCGGCGGTTCTACAGCATCCATTCCCCATCGGAAAAACAAATCCTCTCTCCAGATGAAAACACGTGGGTTGACGATGAGACTTAAGCGTATATTTATTGTTGTTTCATGGGGACACTCGGAATAATAGTGAGCGAGTTCAGGCACTAGTGCGCAATCGACAGATGTGGATCACCTTGCATGCCAGGTGGCGAAATGGATGAGGATGAGATTCCCTTTAAAGACCTTTGTGCAGCCATTTTATCGGATGAAAGCGAGATCATAGAGGACTATCCTGAGGATGTCCGGGGTCATTCTCACCTTGTGCTGGGGTTTACGCCATCGAAGGAACCCATTCACGTGGTGTGCGCGGTTCATGAAGAAGAACTGGTCATCATTACGACCTATCGACCTATTCAAGGACAGTGGATAAATTGGAGGATAAGAAAATGAAAACCTGCTACTTTTGCAAGGGCCCGGTTCATCGCCGGAGCATTGAATATATGGGAAGGAAATCAAATGGCTACTATTTAGTCAAGGATGTTGACGCTGAGGTGTGTGACAACTGCGGAGAAACCTATCTGGGTCCGGAATCCGTAGAACTCATTGACTCCGCTTGGGAGCGTATCACAGAGGCTCAGGAACATCTTCAAGTTCCAGTTGTGCATAGCTCTGACTGAAGTGAGTTCCGCAAGCCAGTCTTCGGGGGTAAATCTTTAGCAAGTGTTTGATAGTTCTATGTATGACAATCGTGAGAGAGCGGACCTACTTCAAACATCAGGATCCAAACAGATATGGATTACCTTGGGTACCATGAAAAATGGATGGGCAAGAGATTTCCTGTTGAAAAGAATCTCACACTGTCGTAGTATTTTGGTCAAAGCTCTTGAAACCCAAATATTAAAAACATAGGGGGATATCAGTGATGAGTAAGTTATCAAGTTCCTTAATGTTAGTCACATTGGCTGGCTTGTGGGGTGTTCTACATGGACAGCAGCCGGAGAAGATAGAAAGTGCCCTTACGTGCAAGGAATGCCACGAAGATATTTACAATCAATGGTCAGGTTCGCGGCATGCCCGGTCAACGCCTGCAAAGAATATTCTCTTTGCGAAGATATATGAATTGTCCCAGCAAGATACGAATGGTGAGACGAAGCTGTACTGTATTCGGTGCCACGCCCCCGTGACTCAGATCAATGGAGACGTGGATATACAACAAGAAATAACCAATGAAGGTATTACCTGTGACATTTGCCACTCGATTGCGGAGCTCAGTGACAGTCCACAACATTGGCCCAATATCTATGAACCAGGAAAGACCAAGCGGGGTCCATCTAAAGATGCAGATGTGGACGAGCACGAAGTCGTCTATTCCGAGTTGTTTGAAAATAGTCGTCTCTGCTCCGGCTGCCATGGCGACATGCTGGATATTCCAGGGACGCGAAGTTGTGGAAATCTCACGATCTGTGATACTGATTTTGAGTGGAGGGGAACTACATTCGCCAAGGAAGGAAAATCGTGTGTAGATTGTCACATGACAGGGACACAAGGACTTTCCGTTGGTAAAGAGGTGGAGAGAACGGCTCAACACGATTTTTCCGGTGCCTATTCTCATGAGAAGTTACAAGAGGCAGCCAAATTAGTTCTCGATGTGAAAGAGTTTGGTGGAAAAATCATTGCTGCGATACAGGTCATCAATAAAGGCACAGGACATCTTTTACCTACAGGTCCCCCAGCTCGGATGGTTTTCCTTAAGGTGAGCGCGTTTGATCACAATGGAGAAGAAGTGTGGAGTAACTACACAAACAATCCTGCTAAGGAAGACCCCTTTGGAGTTTTTCACATTGTCTTTGCAAATTTAGAGGGTAAAATTCCTTCAATGCCGTGGTTAGCATCGAGGATTGTGAAGGACACGCGGATAAGACCGGGAGAACACAGGCAACTGGTCTACAAGTTTCCTTCTGAAGGTGTGACAAAGGTTGAGGCAAAACTGTTCTATCGACTTGCTCCACCTCCGTTACTTGACAAATTCGAGATTACTGATGAGACCTTGCGCAAAGCGTATTTGATGGCACAAAGCGAACAAATAATAACAATCGAATAATAGGAATTTTAACAATGGAACATAAAACCGTATTAATTCTGGGTGGTGGAGTAGGCGGACTTGTAACTGCCAACAATCTGAGGAAGTCACTTGGGAAGGAACACAGAATCATTGTTATTGACCAGGATAGACAGCACAGGTTTGCCCCTTCGTTTCTCTGGTTGATGACGGGGCTCAGAAAACCGGAGAAGATTTGCCGGGATCTGAACAGTCTTAGCAAAAAGGGAATCGAATTTGTCGAGGGAAAGATAGCACAGTTTGACGCCAAAAGTAAAACCGTCGAAGTGAATGGCCGTCAGTTTTCCGGGGACTATGTAGTTGTGTCTCTTGGTGCCAATCTGGTTCCCGATTCCGTCCCTGGGTTGGAGACTACAGGACATAACTTCTATACCATGGAAGGGGCTGAGGGTCTCAGAGATGCATTGAGGAATTTTAAGAGTGGAGATCTTGTGGTTCTCATAACCTCCATCCCATACAAATGTCCTGCAGCTCCATATGAGGCAGCCATGCTCTTAGAATACGACTGTCGTAAGAGGAAAATACGGGATGATGTGAACATTTCTCTCTATGCTGCAGAGCCGGGTCCCATGGGAGTAGCGGGGAAGGAACTGTCCGCAGCAGTGCGAAAGATGGTCGAAGACAAGGGCATCCATTTCTATCCGGAGCATCACCTTGAAAGCGTAGGCACAAAGGAGAAAATGCTTCATTTTTCAAATGGTACTGAAGCTCACTTCGATTTTCTGGCATACGTACCCAAACATGAAGTCCCTGAAGTGGTTCGTGAGGCGGGTTTAGTTGGGGAGTCTGGCTGGGTAAAGGTGGATCGGAACAGTATGGAGACGAAGTTTTCCGGTGTATTTTCCATCGGTGATGTAACGGGGATTCCTCTGGCGCTGGGTAAGCCTCTTCCCAAAGCTGGAGTTTTTGCCCACTACCAGGCAGAAGTGGTAGCTCATAACATTGCTGTGGATATTACCGGAAAAGGGAAAACGAAACAATTTTCGGGTGCGGGAGAATGCTTTGTCGAGATAGGTGATGGAAAAGCTGGGTTTGCCCGGGGAAATTTCTACGCTGAACCTCTGCCTCAAGTTAAGATGTACAGACCAGGCAGATACTGGCATGCAGGAAAGGTACTTTTTGAGAAGGATTGGCTTCGCAGATGGTTTTAGTGTTTATGTAGCCACAGAGTCACTGAGACACAGGGAAATCTTGATAAAAAGGAAATATTAATGAAACTGGGAATAGTGATCACCTCAAATGACGCTGAAACAGTCTGGAATGTCTTCAGGCTGGGAGTATTTGCCTTGAAGGAAGGCGATGATGTCAAAGTATTTTTACTCGCCAGGGGTGTAGAATGTGAATCGTTACATGAGGGAGAGTTTGTGGTTGCAATACAGATGCAGAAATTTGTTGATAAGGGAGGCAGGATTTACGCCTGTGGTACCTGTCTGAAAATCAGAAATGAAAAAGGGTCAGAGATTTGTCCGCTGTCAACGATGAGAGACCTGTATGATATCGTTCATCAAAGCGATCGTGTGTTAACGTTTTAGTAACAGAAAGGAGTGCTGTCATCAGACGTCAATTCAGACTGATCTATCTATTCCCTCTGTTCATAATCATTATTGGTGTTTGGACAGTTGTATTTGTTCAAGCGGATAACGAGTCATCTCTGAGGAGAAACAACAGAACTACCGATCTCAAGATAGGTCAGCAGGTCTATGATCAGAATTGTGCTGTTTGTCATGGACCGAATGGGGATGGGAACGGAAAGGAAGCACATCGGTTTGAGACTAAACCCGGGAACTTCACGCGGGGCGAGTATAAATTCAAGAGTACCTATCCTGGTTCCCTGCCTTTTAGTAGTGATCTATACCATAGTATTACAAACGGAGTCAGAGGTACTGCAATGCTGGCCCAACTGCACCTTACAGATGAACAACGGTGGGCAGTGGTTGAATACATTAAAACATTTTCCGGTCGTTTCGAAGGTAAGGCAATATCGATGAACAAAGCTATTGTTGTTCCAGACCCGCCAGGAAGGACAACTGAATTGATATCTTCCGGTAGTCAACTTTATCGAGACGCTGGCTGCGTGAAGTGCCACGGTGAAAGTGGTAAAGGTGACGGTCCTTCCGCTAATGAATTACTCGACAGTAAAGGAAACTCCGTGCTGATACCAGACTTAACAAAAATGCCGAGAAAGATGGGAGATAAACCGGAAGATATTTACCGAATCTTGATTACTGGGATGGAAGGCACACCCATGCCATCTTATTATGATGTGCTGGATGAATCCCAATTGTGGGCTGTTGTTTATTATCTTGAGTCAATTGTCACCGGTAGAAGAGAGAATTGCATGGGTATGATGGGGCGGATGATGGATATGGTGGGAGAGGAATGTATCGGGATGCAGATTGATATGACTGCCGCCAGAGCAAAAATGATGGGCAGAAGGGGCCCGGGGATGATGAGGAGAATGAGAAGGGAATAAAATGATCACATTCATATTGAATGACGCACCGTATGGTACTGAGAAGTCTTACAATGCTCTTCGACTATCTCTTGCTATAGCAAAGAAGAAAGAGCCGCTTAGGATTTTTATGTTGGATGATGGGGTATTTTGCGGGCTAAAAGACCAGAAAACTCCCGAAGGCTATTATAATATTGGCAGAATGATCCGCAGTCTGGTCAAGCGAGGTTACGACGTCCACGCCTGAGGCACCTGCTGCGATGCCCGGGGGGTATCTCAAGAGATGTTGATCGATAGTGTAGTAAAGAGTGGATTGGATACTATTGCCAACTGGACCATTGAAAGCGATAAGGTCCTCACTTTTTAGGGGGAAAATGAAGCCATGAAAATTGTTCCAACGAGAATCATGATTCTCATAGTCTTTACCTTGTCAATCTCCACAAGTTGTGTGCCGATGGGTATGGGTATGCATGGGAAAATGATAGGTCGAATGATGTCTGCTACCTCAGACAGGGTGCAATCAGTCAATATGGGACAAGCCATAGACGAAATGATAGAAGAAGCCGTAGTGGACCTATCTTCTCACAATCTTGATATAAGTTCGATAGCAGTGTGGCGAATCAAATCCCGCACTGCCGGGTTGGATGTGGAGATGATCAGACGGAAACTCATTACTCAGTTGGTTGATTTGGACCGTTTTAAGGTTCTGAGCAGGGAAAGATTGGAAGAAGTACTGGAGGAGCAAGGTCTTTCACTTTCGGGAGCAATTGATGAAAGAAGCGCTGTGGATATTGGCCATCTGATCGGTGTGGAAGGGTTTATTGACGGTTATGCATTCATACAGGAGAATAGATTTGTATTAAATTTTAGTCTCGTGGAGACGAAAAGTGGTGTGATTATATGGTCCAAAATGATTGTACGGAATGTTCAGTAGCGAATATGACGAGAGTATTATGTCTACGTTCGTTTCTTTTTGGAGGATATAAGGACAATAGGAATCAGTCCCACTGGCTGAATCATTATTAGGTGGTTAGATTGATTGGTTTTGCTGCCAAATATAAACACTCAAACACATTAGTAATATGTGTGAATTACTGGGCGTAAGTAGCGACGTTCCACCGACATAAACGGCTCTCCCTCCAAAGAGTTAGATAGGAATTGATTGTAACTGCTAAAGATCATCGGTGACACTACGATGAAACGATATACACTAAGGTCTAACAATA
>JADFPG010000100.1 GCA_022562455.1 Fidelibacterota bacterium
TGGGCTTGGTGGTAGCATGTCGCTAGTCCAGGCGGAGGGATGTCCACCGGGCCGGGCGGTGGCCTATCGACAGGTCCAGGCGGAGAGTTGTCCACTGGGCCGGGTGGTGGTCTTTCCATGGGTCCTGGAGGCGGAATATCGACTCAAACAACCCCGTACATCAGCAATATTCCACCTTGGGCAGTCTTCATTGGGGAACTGGAGAAGAGACTCCTGTATCAACAAGCTAAGCTAAGCAGGGCCCATTTGACATAGCGCAAAGACGGCCGCACGCACTTGGCTTTCCAATGCCATGAGCTCCTGCCACTTGTGGTGCAGGGAATCCGACATTGATCAGGGTTGCGTTCAAAACTGGAGTGGTAATGTCGATGATCATACTAGGGGAACCGGGAATGATGATTGGAGTGGTCGGGGTGGTCAGATTTGAACTGACGACCTCTTCGTCCCGAACGAAGCGCCCTACCGTGCTGGGCCACACCCCGACGATGCGGTAATGTAAATATCGGGGTCCCGAACGTAGCGCGCTAGCCACTGCGCTACACCCCGATATCCGACTAATATAATATACCCCAATATGGCTCTCGGCGTCCCCAGGACACTGCGCCAAAACGGAGTCCCGGATTAAAGGATTGACATCAGCAGGCGACTATCATGGATAAAAAGAGCGACTCGCACGGGTCGCTCTTTTTTATCTCGATGTACATTGTTAGGGGTAGGTGAGAGGCGCCCGATTAGCACCCATTTTTAAGCTACTGGCTCAACATGGCGTTGGCCTGTTCCTGCAACACTTCGAGATTCAAAGCGCCGCCCCAGTTCTTGAAAATGTTGCCATCTGAACCGATAAATACGGTGGCGGGAAGTCCGAACACCCTGTAATTCTTGATTACGTTGGCGTCGTTGGTGAAGCCGGTTGGGTAGGTCACTCCCAGCTCTTTCAAGAGGTCTTTGGCGTCTTGGTTTGAGCCAAGACCGGTGAACTGGCCCAAGTCGACGCCCAACAGGGTTATCCGGTCTCCGAATTCATCGGAGAACTTTTGTAGGTCCGGCATTTCGGCGCGGCAGGGCGGGCACAAACCAGCCCAAAAGTTTAGGACCAACGGTTTTCCCAGAGGCAGATCGTGGATGTTGATCTCGGTCGCGCCCAGCACGTCCGCGCCTTGGAAGAGGGTAACTGCGAAGTTGGGGGCGCGGTCGCCGCCTCCGGATGAGCCGGAAGAACTAGAACTGCCTCCGCAGGCTACCAGGATAATCGCCATAACCGACAGAAATAGGATGGCGGCCTTGGGTTTGCTTATCCGAAATTTTTCACTCCGCCCGATTCGGAGATTATTACCTTCAGAGTTTGAAGGGGACTTCCCAATTGTCCCAAAATTCAAACAGTCAATTCTGATTCCCCCTGTATTGCTACTATATACACGTGCTGCCAGATTGTAATATTTGTTCGGCGTGAATCCAGATTCACCAGAAGCCTCGGCAAAGGTTCTCATACTGGCCGATTGACCCCACATCACAGATATTGATATGAGGACAAACAGTGGATATCGTATCAATTTAGTCATAAGCTAACTTTATATTGATTTTCAGACATGCAATTCACTTTCCTAAAATACGATAAGACGTCCATTTTCATCGTGACGATGCTCACTTCGGAACGGATGCTTGGAATGCCAAGCGTATTATAGAATTCAAATGATGAAATGATTCCTCCGGGAAATTCCTCTATCAGACAAAACATTGGTCGTTTACCCTTAAAATTAGAGGGTATATCCGATAGCCACAAACCCATCCAGCCAACTAACGTTTGTAGTTCCTTCTTCAAATATATTTGGGGGATTAAATGCCATCGTGGAGCGAACTCCTGCTCTTATATCAAGAAGGTTGCCAATGGAAAATCCAAAACTCTGGCTTGCTACGACTGAAGGAGAAGAGCCCATCACTCCTGCTCCAAACTGAACCGTACTGGGTCCAGCAGGAAAACTCAATATACCAAGAAACCCAACACCACTGAACTTCCCCCCTACCGGTAATGAATTTTCAAAAGAATACGATGCCACCTCTATTCCAAATCGAAATTTTATGGCTCCTATCTGTAAAAGAAAAGGAAAGTGCACACTTGCGCGAAAATCAACAGATGAATTCCAAGTATCAAGCGTGTGATTAACGTATCCCGGAGAGGCGAAGGTTAATTGGAGGGTAAATCCTTCTCGCTTTGCTTCTTCTGCGAATTCAAGGTCGGAGAGATCTTCCTCTTCTTCATCTCCATATAGATATTCATCTTCGTACTCTTCATCCTCAAACTCATCTTCAAAATATTCTTCATCTTCGTAGTATTCCTCGTCTTCATAATATGTTGTGTCATCTTCCTCGTAATACTCTTCATCATAGTATTCCTCTTCATCGTCCCAAAAGATGCCTTCTTCATCTTCCTCGTCCTGGGAAAACAATTGACACGGGATTGCAAAGATTAAGATCGGGAAAACAACAAATCTTAACGCCATTTTCGAGTAATATTTAATCACTGTGATATCCTCAAATTCATTGATTATGGTTTACGTGAAGAGACTTACCTCGGATGCACCTCAAATTGACCTATTAAAAATATAAGTTCTTATTCGTTAAGAATCAATGCTGTAAATATAGCGATGAAGCACATATCTTTTGAGACGATTTACAGTAAGAAAACAAAAATCTAAACCTATTTTCATACACTAGAAAAAGGTAGATATATCATAATTAAATACGATCCCCAGGCTAATCCATCCGGTGGGTTCGTCTCCGCCTCCTGGACCGCCTTTTCCTGATGTTGCTGTTGCATTTCCTCTCACATAAAAACTCATGAGTAAAGGAATTTCTGATAATTGATAATCGATAGAACCCCCTAATGTATTACCTAATCCTCCTCCAAAATAGCCGATTCCAGCCCTGAATTCTAATTGAATGGGAAGCTCCTCCGCAATGATATCATTTAAAGAAGCATTGAGAGTAGTTAAAAAGGCTATACCCGTATAATCCGCTGAACCACTTCCTTTATTTTTAAAACTGTAAGTCATCAATTCGACACCCAACCCAACATCGAAAGGACCAAGGAAAAATCCATAAGGAGTTGATACCACTATGCCAAGATTTGGTCCCTTTTTCATATCCTCAAAAAATAATCCGGTGATGACAGGAAACCCAACATTTAGCCCCACTTTAATTCCGGGAGGTGATTCCTGAATTTGTAATTCCTCATCTTCCTCGTACTCATCTTCATAATATTCTTCGTCCTCCTCATCGTAGTATTCTTCCTCATCTTCATCATAATAATATTCATCGTCATAATATTCTTCTTCATCTTGAGCATTCATGGTGGTGACACTTCCTATTCCATAAAACAAAATTACAATAACAGTAAAAAAAACATTCTTATTAATTTGTATGGTGAAAGAATTCATTCTTGCATCCTTCTAATTTTCTGTGTCGCCTGTCTGCCCGACCTCCTTGCCTGCAGCAGGCAGAGGGCGGACGGGACGCAGCTATGTTCTTTTTCTAGACAACGAAAAGTCACTAATACTCTCATTAAAATCAATATACTGCAATTAACGGTATAAATTCAACAGGTGAATTTATACAAGTCCGGCAAATAACAGGTTTGATAAATGGTTTTCCAGTGATGGTTTAATAAGAAAAATGAGATTATAATTTAGTATCCACTGGGGGACTCCTCCTGAAGGTCACGAAGGTCATAACGGACTCCCCTGGAGACTCCGATGATCCATAGGATCTCCTGCGGAGGAGAGTTCCTTCGGAAGAACCCTATCTCCTGGTTCGCAGCAAGGTGTTCTATTACCCGTATATATCTACGGTACGACTCACGTACCCACTAGAGGATTCGAACCCCCATCTCCTGGTCCGTAGCCAGGTGTTCTATCCATTGAACTAAGTGGGCTTTTGGTAGCGCGTACGGGAATCCCTGCCCGACTGACGTCGGTCAGGCGGGGAACCCATGTTATCTCGACACGAGTGTCGGGACATCCTGACCCCTATCCTTCTTCATCTTACTTTGCAAGACTACGAAGGACAGGTACGAACGCGCCATGATAAGTACACCAAGGAGGAAACATCTCCATTTCAACCTTCACTGTGTTACGATTGACAAGTCATTACATGTTCCGCGCTATTGCTATTACATGCAGGCGATAGTCAAGCTCGAACTATATAATGCTTCGCCTCCTTAACCACTCCCTCCCTGCTGTATTCTTAAAATATTTTTCCCGAATGCGAGCTTCTTTTGCGGTTCGATAGTTTTCAGAATAGATCAATTTCCAGTTATTACCTCTTTTCGTCCACTTATTTATCCCTGTGTTGTGATCAGAAAGACGTTTTTTTAAGTCCCGAGTAATTCCTCTGTAAAATAGTCCTCCTTCCGATTTAATGATATATACTGTCCACATGTTCAGCTTGCCAATCGTTCATCTATTTATCGTTTGTCACGAACAATAGATAAATCGTTACGAAGTGTAGATAAAAACATCTACTGGCTTGCCAATCGTAGCGAAGCGTAGATGAAAACATCTACTGGCTTGCCAATCGTAGCGAAGCGTAGATGAAAACATCTACTGGCTTGCCAATCGTAGCGAAGCGTAGATTGGTAGCGCGTACGGGAATCGAACCCGTGTTTCCGGATTGAGAGCCCGATGTCCTGACCCCTAGACGAACGCGCCAATTCTGCTGGGGAGCAGGGATTTCCTGCCCGATCCCGATTATATCGGGAGCGGGGAACCCCGATTCACCAGATCATTAGTGATCATATGCCAATTAACAAAAAAACCTATATCGCTGGGGAGCAGGGATTCGAACCCCGATTGGCGGATCCAGAGACCGCAGTCCTGCCATTAGACGACTCCCCATTCTCAATTATCAAACAACTGAAGTCTATTCTTTCGTATCAAGTACTTTTTAAGCGGCGAAATTTAGGGATTCCTTTACAGAGAAAAAAGTTTTTCGCACACTTAAAAAAGTCGCTGCCATTCCCTTTTGGTTACTGTATTACGAGCAAAATTAGACTATTATATTTTCAGAGTAAATAACATTTTTATTTTTATCACACACGTCACGATTGTTCCTTATAACCTACGATGGTGTTTAATGATTTCGGAAATGATACTCACTGCAATTTCAGGTACGGTTTCCGATTGAATATCGATACCCACGGGAGCATGGACTGCTTGTATCTGGTCCAAACCAAAACCCTCTTTAATTAATGCTTGTGAGAGTATTTTCCATTTTCTGTCGCTGCTCATTAACCCCAGGTAGGACACGTTGATAGAAAGTAACCAACGCAATAACTCCAAATCATGACTATGACTTTTTGTGACTATTATTGCGAAATCACAGGGAGATATTTGTACCTGACCAACAAGGGTTGAAAATGTGTTATTATTAATTTCCTTAACATTTGGAAAACGGATTGAGTTAGCCAGATTTTTCCGGTCATCATACACATGGACATCCAGATCGATGAAATAAGCCAGGTCCGCCACGGCTTTGGCAACATGACCCCCGCCAAAAATATGCAGAATGTGGGGAGATAAAATATGTTGGATAAGTAACAATTCGTTGGCGGTTTCGATGTTAACTGATTTACGTTTTGATTGCACTTTCTTTATGGCTTTAACAATATTTTCAGGAAATAAATCCGTAGGAGTGTCCGGATAGATGAGATACCTGGAAGTCGAAATAGATTCTCCTTTTTGAACTTTAGTAACAATAATCATATCATCATTTTGAATTTCAAGATAGTGCAATGACTTCCAGAAATGTTGAATATCTTGTGTAAATGGTTCAATAAGGATCTGTGATGTACCACCGCAAATACTTCCTTTTGACTCGGAATCCAAGTTGGTTAAATTAAAATTCTCAAGAGTAGCACAATCAGTCTGAATAACAGTTTTTGCTTTTTCAACGACGGCATGTTCCGTGCTTCCACCCCCGATAGTTCCCATGGTTTCACCATTTTCTATGACTAACATCTGAGGATAATCTTTACGCGGTACCGAACCTTTCCATTGAAGCAAAGAACAAAGCGCCGATTTCTGAGAAAAATCAAAATTGACTAGTGCCTTGTAGATTTCTTTTTCTATTGTGATGTCCTTTTTCTCAAGTGTATCAGTATAGCTTCCAACACCCCACGTCCGATAGCTCTGGATTTGTCAGAGATGCTTTTGTAATCCACTATTTCTCCTCTGGGATCAACATCTGCAATTTTTAACCCACTTCTTACAGGCATCTGGGGTGATATCAATCCTCGAACAATTCCCCGAAAAGGAGCCCGTATTTCATATTTTTTATTGATAGTTCCCATCAAATCATTTTCACTCACAATTTCCCCAAAGTCAACTTGCCATTCTAAGGTTCCCTCAGCCGGCGCATAGATCACACGGCGAAAGGTCTCACCTCCCACTTCACCAGGTACTTTTGTATTTGGAAGTGCAGCACCATTCCAGATGATTCTTCCCAAGTCATGACCGCGCATGGTCTCGATGACAACATGACAGTTTTCCCCTGCTTCAAAACCCGGTCCCAAACCAATTACAAAAGGAGCATAATCCATCATATTTTCCCGATATTGCTTTATCATGCGAGCATCCACCAAAATGTTGGGCTGAAGTCTTAGAATATTTTCAGGGGAATCCACTTGGATTGGAATGTGATCCGGAGGAGTTTTTTCAGGAATGGAATTGATATCATAATAGACGGCTTTTGTCCCTTCTACTTCGGTTTCACCAAGAAAAACAGCATCGCTGAATGTAACTGTACGACGAATCGCCAACGGAAGCGGCAACTCACTGAGAAAAACATGAAAACCAACATTATGCAGGATATGCGCAGTGGCGCTTCCTAATTCGCCGGCTCCCCTGACCCAAATGGTTATCTCGTCAAACATGCTTGTTTTATATTTATGGTTCAAAGGGTGATAAAGTAAGTTAGTGCTACAACCATTATATTACTGCTTTCCAAAAATTTGCATAGAGACTTCCATAAAATGTGGGACAGGTTGATTTTTTAAATATTGATTGAGCCAAAAGTTCAGCATTGGTGGGATAATCCTCCGCTTTATTCACAAAATAAATCAGAGCAGGATTATTGGGTACCTTGGATAGATATCCGGTTTTGGATGTCACAACTTTAGTAACAAAATCTACATCCAATGTGAAATGATTATCTATTTTCCAGACTTTGGCAAACAAATCCGGTCGGTGAACTTTTCCATCTGACAACTTCGTATTTACAACATCAGCTCCCACTACGATGATAATATGAGTAGCAAAATCCGGGACTTCAGGGTCAATCCGATTGTGGACTTTCAATGAGCGGTTACGAGCGCCGTCACATTCAAATAGACAAACTGTAGATTTTTTAACCATATCGTTTAGTACAGATTCAGAAATTCCAACCAATTTGGTAGAATCAATCATAGAGTGCATTATAAAGAGTGGATTATATTGCTCAAACAGTGACGAGAATCCTTCCCTCTCTACCGTATCCATGAACACAACATTATCACCATGATTAAAACCTGATTTGGTTAAACTGGTCATTAATACTTTATTGTAGTATCGCGATAATTCTTTTCCCAATCGCAGTAATAATCCCGTTTTCCCTCCTCCGCCCATGATAGCAATACAGCTATTTTGGGATTGGCTGGGGTTTTTAAATATCATCCGATAAAAATCCATGGGAAAATTTAACGAATTCATTTAATGCAAATTGGAATTAATATTTCTATCCGTCAGCTAACGGAAACTGCGCATACAATTGAATTCCTATGGATAAAGTATCCCAAGATATTATCTTGCGTAAACAGACTGCGACTTGTATGTTAACTAACTGATGCTTGTTTTAGGTGTAGTTCGAAGTATATCAACCTGAAATGTTTGGAAATAAAAAAAGGAAGCAATTTCCCAATTCTTTTTGATAAATTTGATCAACCATATTAATAGAAGCTGTTATGGAGGAGTTAATACCAGTAGATTTAGAGTCGCAGCGTAAAACATGAAAACAGATAGTACACCCAAATTCCGACATTAGCCTCCATGAATAACATTACTCACATCGTAAAAAGAGACGGCAGGATTGTACCTTTTAATCAGGAAAAAATCACCGATGGTATTTATAGAGCTGCTGCAGCCGTTGGTGGGCATGAAAGAGCCCTGAGCGAGAAGCTATCTGATGAGGTAACACGGGTTCTTAATGAGTGCTTTCAACCTCCCGATATGCCTATCGTCAGCGAAATACAGGACATCGTTGAGAAGGTACTCATTGAAGAGGGGCATGCCAAAACTGCCAAAGCTATGATCCTGTATCGGGAGTATCGAAGAAGAGAACGGAGACGAAAGGATATAAAATATGGCCAACAGAGTTTATTGCCATATCGAATGATGTGGGAAACTTTGATCTGGAATCTGGATCATGGTTGTGATACAATCGAGAAATTAAATAAAAGAGCACGAGATGGGAGTCTGACGGAACTGGTGATTGAATCAGAAAAAGCTTTCAACGAAAGTATCCAGAGAGTTGCCTATGAAATTGCATCCGAAAAAGAGAGAATCAAGCTGATAATCGTTGCCGGACCGTCGTCATCCGGGAAAACCACAACTACAGCCAAACTGGCAAAAAAGCTCGGCGAGATGGGTATCGATACGGTACCACTTAATCTCGACCACTACTTCTTCGATATCGAATTCCATCCCAAAGATGAATTTGGTGACTATGATTTTGAAACACCCGAGGCGCTGGATATTACGCTTATCAATGAGCACCTAAAGGATCTTGTTGAGGGAAAAACGATCAAGATTCCACACTATGATTTTAAGAATGGAAAGAGACTTGATAATATCACTGAAGTATCAATTGGACCTGAACAGGTCATCCTGATAGATACGCTTCATGGTCTTTATGAACCCATGACATCGAGTGTGGCGGATGAGAAAAAGTTCAAAGTGTACATCGAAACCATTTCACAGCTCAGGGATAACGAGGGGAATTTTATACGATGGACTGACATCAGATTATTAAGAAGAATGATAAGGGATAATGTGAAAAGGGCATATGATCCCATACGGACGCTGGGACATTGGCATTACGTCAGGCGGAGTGAACTGAAGCACATTATCCCCTTTATTCGAGATGTGGATTATTTTCTCAATGGGGCTTTACCTTATGAGTTACCCTTCATCAAGAAATATGCATTTCACTACTTCCCCAATTTCATCGATACCTTGAAAAATATTCCAAAAAAGGGTGACGCCTACATAAGAGCGGAACGAATTTACAAGCTGCTCTCCCAAGTAGATCAATATGATGACGATTCGATCATCCCCGGAGATTCTCTCCTCCGTGAGTTTATTGGCGGGAGTGTTTATGATCTTCATTGAGGGTTCTTGGGTTGACAGATGTAATTGTCAAAAAGGTGGGGTTACCTACCTAATTGTCTGTTCATAGTTTCTATTTCGTAACTATTTTAAATTCAATTAAGATATTAGTCTATATGGTACCTATACAATGACCAATTTCAATCACCAATATATTTCCTCCCACACTTGGCAAGTACAGGCTGACACCTGTGCTCACATAAGGCTTCAGAACATTACGTTTTTTACTCCTATAGGTTTAACCTTTTTGGCTGGATATATTGAAAAGCAGATGGATGTTTCTGAGACGGGGATAATACGATTTAATCCTGACGTAATAAACTATTTAGAGCGTATGGAATTCTTGGGCTACCTGGAAAGTAGATACGCTGATCGATTCCAAATCATACCATCACATCCTGCGATTCACAGAATAAACTGGATATAAGTGCGAATTATCAGGTACGTTTATTGAAATTTGTTTTCGTTCTAATGTTAAACGAAGTATGGAGCCGGAGGATATTGATCTGCCTTTTTAAAGATTTTAGGATCAACATCTGTAATTTTCACTAGAGTTGCTATTTTAAACCGAATAGATGGGTTGTAATTGATGAGTTCAACATCAATTTGTTCATTTACCAGTTTCACAACAGTAGATTGAATAAACGAGACAGAAACATCCCTTACATTCTCAAAATCGATTATCAATTTCTTGAATTGGGGGTTATTATCCAGGAATCCCCTGATTATTTTGTACATATGATTCCCGGACTCTCGAGTGAGAGTAAAGTCAATATGCGATGATATTTTTACAACTGCGACCATAGCTCTTGCTTAACTTAATCAGAATTTACTTAAAATGTTTCAAGAATTTTGTTATAAGGTTTTCCCAATGAAAACAGAAGAAATCAGTTATTATAAAGGTTTTGGTTTTGAGATAGGAATTGAGAGTGTTTTTAAGCTCCTTCGTGAGTTTATCGGCGGGAGTGTTTATGATCTTCATTGAGGGTTTATGGGCTGATTGGCGTACCTGTTCTGTTTTTTCATAAAATAGGGCGCCGGAGGCATGGGATAGGATTTTTTGATAAAACCCACGAAGCACAAAAATGAGAAAATGAATAATCCGTGTCCATTTGTGTCATTAGTAGGAAAATAAGTTGCTGGTGATTGCGATCACTTATCAAGAAATGATATATTTTGCGTGGTATTCAGCAACTGTGAGAG
>JADFPG010000101.1 GCA_022562455.1 Fidelibacterota bacterium
TATCCTCAACTGCATATAAAAATGATGGCGATAATATAAATCGATTCTTCAATTACTTGACTTGTTCAGGTATAGTCGGGTTTTCAATTAGGTTATACTAATCCTTTCGGTTTTGATGTAAACATTCAGCAAACCCATTACGTAGTTTCAGTAAGCTGTAAAATGTGTTGATATCAGAAACTTTGCGACTCCATAAATATACATGCTCATTCGAAAAAAGAACGCAAAAGCGTCTTCTCATAATAACAGTCCGCATTAACTGAGTTTTTTTGATTTAGTGTGAGGGTTCACCATCTCACAATGAGAGTAATAGCAAAATATGCGACATTAGTAACAGATTCACTAAAACCTTACATTTTGATAATAGCCAACTGTACACCATCTCAATATTTTTATGATAGTTGCAGCCGTTAAAGTAATGGAAAGATTTCCTATTCCCGGTCAATTTTAAATAACTCATGTTTCGCACCTCTTTACGGTCATTTATGTACTTGATGTTCGCAAAATGTGTGATTATGTCGCATTAGAAAAATTTTATCATTGACGTCAAACCATCGTGCCTGTCTGCCGACAGGCAGGGAGGATTAGAATGAATTACTGTTTGAGCCTCTCTCCACCAGCTGGCGGAAAGAGGTGAGTTTAATTCATTCCCATAACGATGGTGCAGATGGATAAAATTTTTCTCCAGCGACAGTTTCTTTTGATACTTTTCTTACGCTAAGAAAAGTATAGAGAACAACGACAATAAGAAATTCTCTTTTTTATTACGATACTTAACGACTTTATTTATGAATATCTTCTGAAATATAAAACACTTACTATGTGCGAAAATTGAGTAATTAAAAATTCCTTAATCGATATTAATTATTTTCTCATCACTATATCAAGGATGTATCATAAAGACTAATTCATCCTGTTTGTGACCAGAAAATCGATTCCACTATTATCCGTGGCTCGTTGTAACATTTCATCGCTAAGTCGATTATGTTCAAGAATGAGGGTTTTTTCATCAACAGCAGTTTCTCCATTACGGATTTGAATTTTCCCATTTATGATCAAATAATCAACAGATGACATCCTCACATTGAAGACCAGCGAAGCTAAAGGATCCGACCTTCCGCCGGCATATTCAAGACCATTAATCGAAAATAAGACTAAATCAGCTCGTTTACCTACTGCTAATTGCCCAATATCCTCCCGTCCAAGGGCTTGAGCCCCGCCCCGGGTTGCCATCCACAATACTTCCCGGGCAGAAAGCCAGAATTCTTCGTCTCGTAACCGTGAAAGTAACATGGCATTCCGAATTTCTGTCAGCATGTTTCCTGAATCATTTGATGCGGACCCATCTACACCCAGACCGACTCCTATTCCAGCGGTCAACATCTCCTTAATTCGAGCAATTCCCGATCCCAAACGCATATTCGATGAGGGACAGTGAGAAATCCCAACACCGGCATCAGCTAATCTCCAGAGCTCCTTATCGTTTATATGAATCGCATGAGCAAACCAACTGTTCTCTGCAATCCAACCCAACGAATCCAGGTACTCGACAGGCCGCATACCAAATGTCTTGATACAGAACTTTTCTTCATCTAACGCTTCAGCTAAATGTGTGTGAATATGCAGATTATTGGTTTTAGCAAATTCTGCAGTGGATTTCAACAATTCTTGTGTCACAGAAAAGGGAGAGCAGGGCGCCAAAGAGATTCGGAGCATGGAACCTTCGGAATCATCGTGAAATTTAGCCAATAGACGTTCCGTGTCTTCTTGAATTTCAGCTTCTGATTGGACTACATCATCCGGGGGCAATCCACCTTTTGTTTTTCCCAGAGACATGGATCCACGAGTGGGTTGAAAGCGTATCCCTACTTCCTGTGCCGCCTTAATCTCCGCATCGATAAGGTTTTTACCCGTCTTGGCAGGGAAGAGGTAAAGGTGATCGGCGCTGGTGGTAACGCCGGATTTCATTAATTCCAACAATCCTGTTTTGGCGCTCACATAAACCGCTTCCTCCGTCAACTCACGCCATATCTCATAATGATTGGTAAGCCATTCAAATAAAGGTAAATCCTGCATTTTAGGAATATTTCGTGTTAACGTCTGATATAAGTGATGATGTGTGTTGATAAACCCTGGCAACACTACCATTCCTGTAGCATCGATTACCTCATCCGTTTCAATTCTCAATGATTCTGGTCCAATAGAGGAAATGATATCATTCTCGATGAGGATATGTCCGCCGGAAAATTCCTCATGGTTATCATTCATGGTAGCGATAAGAAGAGGGTTGTGGATGAGAATTCTGGACATTTAGAAGGAACCGCTAATTCACCCTGTGGAATAGGGCTCCCTCCAGGAATTCCACAGGGTAAACCTTATGGAATAGAAAAGTGATAGTTTGGTGAAGATTCATTGTTTCTGATTATTCCATAGGGTAAACGCTGATTAGCGTGAAAAAACAACTGTCAAATCAATTCCTTGTAAATCTCAAGATTTCATTCATTTGACTCTTCAATGTTGGAAGTTCATTTGCGACGATTTGCCAGATGATGCTGGTGCTTACATCAAAATACTTATGAGCAATTCTGTTTCTAAGCCCAACAATACCCTGCCAATCTATCTCCTGATGTGTTTTTTTCACCTCTCCGAGAATGTACTTCGAGGCTTCACCTATAACCTCGAAATTCTTACCACCGCATCTATTGTTTTTCTATCTCTATTGAAATCAGTATACTTCATATTCTCAGTATATTTCCGGATTAACTCAATGGATTCCAAGATATCTTCTACGTATAGTCTCCATTCTCTTTTAGACATAGATTAAGTCCTCTTTGATATATTCCCACCTGTTACTTTTGATGGCATCTCTGGTCACTAAATCGACCTCCACGCCTAATTGTTCTTCCAAGAAATCGGCAAGATGAATGAAAAGAAAACCCACGGGTTCCCGAAACTCTACTAAAATATCGAGATCGCTTTTCTCGTTCTGATCACCTCTAACATATGAACCAAAGAGTGCAATGTCTTTTACTTTATATTTCTTCTCCAACTCCTTTCTGTCTTTCTCGATAATCCTTTTTATTTCTTCAAATGTTTTCATAGTCACTGGCTCCTTTATCACGAAATCCAAGGTATGATGAGTGTGGGGCATATGTTCATAATGTCAATCTTTTTGCCTTCTTCAGACTCCTGTCTACTATAAACCTTCAAGAATCCAAAGAACCCTGGGGAGTATCCAGTTTCCAGATCATTCGTTTTTCCCCTGATGATCTACCTGCTGTATGTGCTATCTTCTGCAATTGTACGAGAATACGTATCTTCTCCACAAAAGGCAGTTTTGCTTGTTGTTTATGGAACTCTTCCTTTTTTGCAAACAAATCACTTTTTGTGATTATCCTATTGCTCTTCATAATGATCCTTATCTTTTCGTTCCTGTTATTGGTCATAGCCATTTCTCTTATAGCAGGTCGAATTTTCTACTTAAATTGTACTTCTGCAAAATATCTTTGAGTTTTTTCCACTGCTCACCACAACCAACGTGCTAATTTCCTAAGGTATCACCTGACAAACAAGCTACAAAGTAAAATGCTTTTCAGGTTCATGCTACAGAACTGAAAATTTCAAGTTCCACTGTGTCATCAATCGCGCTCAGTTTTTTATCAACTTTCTCCATAACCCGGATCTTCAATTAAGTATTCACTACAATTTTGACATTGAAAGATGGGTAACTTTTTGATGATAACGATGGAGTTATGTCCAACTTTAAAGAGGGGATAGGTAATAACTTTTTCTAAATCTCCACCATACTTATGGCAAATCATGTTGTCCTCATTGTGAATTATATTCTTTCATTTATCAGCTCCTCAATCTCAGTCCTAATCGTATCCGTCAAACTCCTGACTGCTTCTACATCCTTATATGTCAAAGCCTCGTAGAGTATCTCTCCAATCCAGATGGCGATAACCTCGGTCTTTTGTTTTGCACTCTTTGCCATTGAGAAGTCATAGCCTTCTTCCGGATCTCCATATTTCTTCAAAGGTTTCATCAGCTTTTCGGCATAACTGATAACCTCATCTTGTGGAGAAGAAGAACCCTCGAAAATATATCGATTCCTTGTAACCTTTTCCAAATCCTTCAAGGCATTTCTCACCACCTCGTTATTAATCTCCTTTGCATGGACGACAATGTCATATATGCCATCCTCACCTTTCGTTATCCCTGGTTTCAAGTCATCCTTTTCTCCTTCTTTAATAGTGTATATTGTAGCGATGACTCTCTTACGAGAATCAATCAGGTCGTCCCAGTGGCAGGGGTGTTCACAGGTGAGTCTAACTTTTATAGCTTTCGTGTGTTCTTTTACCATTAAATCCATACATCTTCACGATACTCCGTTCGGTTGGTCTACAAGTCCACGTGTTTTCCGTTCTACGAAGCATAACTAAAAACTTCAAGTTCCGCAGTTTCGTCAATCTTACTGAGTTTCCTATCTACTTTCTCCATAACTGGATCTTCAATTAGGTACTCATCACAATTTTGACATTGTAAGATGGGCAACTCTTTTATGATAATTATCGAGTTATGTCCAACTCTAAATGGTAGATCAGCGATTACTTCCTCTAACTTTCCTCCACACTTATGACAGATCATGATTTCCTCCTTGATTTGAAGTCTTGTTCCCATTTGTTAAGCGTTGGTCTATAAGCTGTAACAATCCTTACGTTATTGTTTTCAAAATCAGCGGCTATTTGAATATGAATAATTTCTCCTTTGTATTCTGCATAAATGAGATAGCTCGGCAAATACTTATCTTCCGGGTATTCTTCTATTATTTCATAGGTGTCTACTGAATTCAAAACAGCTTCCCGCGGTATAAATCGTTCTTTTAATCTTATGTTGACATGATAGGTCCAGAGTATTCTACGATTTTTAATACAGAATCTGATGAATTCTAAGATTTCAATATTCACACAATCCTCTAATTCTGAAAGCTCGAAGGCATTTCAAACTGCACCTTCAAGGTCGTGACTAATATTCACAATTGAATACTCTCTTGGGGAAGCTATTTATTACTCCTTTAGAAATTTAATCCAATTACCCGAATAAATAAAAATCCTTTAACGATTCCAACAGAAAGTTCATCTCTACCATATGTCCGAGATTCACCTCTTTGATTTTGTCCGATTTAAACTGAATCTCGCGAATCTTCAATGTTGATCTCTCCAATTTAGCCATCAGCGCGTCTGATTCAAAAGATAACAAATTGCCATTCACTGTTAATGTTTCCAATTCTCCATTTTTCTTCGCCTGTAAAGTATTCCCTCGTAAGTAATAACCATTCTTCGTTTGTTTAAAACTTGCTTCTGTCAAAAAAAACCTGGGTTTATCTTTAAATGGATCTCCACTTGTAGGGCAGAAGGTAGTGCAGTTTCCACATTCATTACAAAAATCGGCAATGTTCAGAATCTGATGTGTCTGCTCAACCTGGAAGGTGCCCGTATTTTCGATTTGAAAACCAGACCCTGTTCTTGTTACTTCCTGAATTTTAAATTCCATCGGTTTAATAGTGTAAGCGATATTTGCATAATTGGGACAGACAGAAACACATATATTACAGACGTCATCACAGTAGAGACATCGGGCAGCTTCTTTTTGGGCAGATTCTTCATCGAGCGGCAAATTAACGAGATCAAAGTTGTATCTATTCTCAAGTCCAATCTGTGGCGTGCTAACTCCATACTGGCGTTGCGCTTGTTTCTTTTGATAATCTTCCGGTTTTAAACCTTTGTCCAAGGGAATATGAGAGATTTTGTGCTCTTGGCGAGCACGTTTTATGATATTCTCAGCAACTTTTTGTCCATCACCCATGGCATTGATGACTGAGGAAGCGCCCCGTACAAAGTCACCACCGGCAAACACTCCATCTAATTGTGTTTCCTTACTTAATAGATCAATACGCAAATTTTCTCTGTCAATAAAATCGAGTACAACATTCTGACCAATGGCTGAAATGACTGTATCGAAATCCAATTCAAATTCTGAACTTGGAATTTTTTCCGAACGGGGTCGACCACTCTCATCTTTTTCCCCCAACACCATTCTTGAACAAATCAAAGATGTGACTATACCGTTTGTCGTGTTTATAACATCAGGGATAACGAGTTCAAGAATTTGCACTCCTTCTTCCAAGAGATCCTGGATATCATCCGAATTAGCAGGCATTTCTTTCCTTGTCCTTCGGTAGATGATGGTAACCTCACCTTGTTTTCCCTTCAGCCGATTTGCCGTCCGAGCGACGTCCACGGCGGAATTTCCACCCCCGATCACAGCTATCTTCTGACCTAATTTCACATGCTGACCTTCATTTATTGCCGCCAGAAAGGTTAACTGGTCCAACACACCCATGGCATTTTCGCCCGGAATCCCCAATTTTTTACTCGCCTGTGCTCCTATGGCAATATAGACATAATCATGTTGATCTCGGATATTGTTGAACCTGAATGCGTCAATTGTTGTATTGTAATGAATGTTAACTCCCAGGGCTGTAATCCCATCTATATCCTTTTTGACGCTATCTTCCTGCATGCGAAAACTGGGAATCATACTCACCACCATTCCTCCCGCAAAACTTTCATTCTCGTATACATGAACATCAAATCCTTCCAATGCCAAAAAATAAGCGCATGTTAATCCCGAAGGACCAGCCCCAATGATTCCAACGCTTAAGCCATTGTTTCGAGTACTTTCAAGCGCTATGTTGCTTTGGAATTTTTCAGTGATAAACCGTTTAATTTCCCGAATCAAAAGGGGGTTATCATAGTTGATCCTTGTACATTTCATTTGACAAAGATGATCGCACACCAGGCCGGTCACATTAGGAAGCGGATTGGTTTTCAGGATCACTTCGAAGGCTTTTTGGTAATCACCACAGGCAGCATGATACAGATACTGCGGAATATCCTGATCAATAGCGCATGTATCTACACAAGGGGCTTTAATGCAATCGAAAGCCATTAAAGTTCTTCGGGTCTTGATATTATCATATGGAAATGTGGATTTGTGATAAGTCCTGTTTTCCAGAACTGTTGAGGCATATTGATGTAAATTTTCCCTTCCCGCTTGTGTGATCTCATTGGAATGTCCATTTCTTGCTAAAATGAATTCTGCGATACTTTCGGAACCACTGGATTTGATGTTTTTCTCAATTTCTGTCAGGTACTGCTTTAATCTTGTATATCCGCCGGGTTTTAACAGATCCGTGCATGTGGTTACCGGCTCTATTCCACATGCCAGAACTTCCGACACATTGAAGCAGTCAACCCCAGCACAAAAGGAAATATCCAATTGTCCCTCAAAATCAGTTTGAAGTTTATCGGCAAGATTAATACTGATAGGGTGGAGGGCACGACCACTCAAATATAAATTTTCCTCGCTATCTGGCAGGATATTTTTGTTATTACGTACTTCCAGTGTGTTGGTAAGCTTCAATCCGAATTCCACGCCATGCTTTTTAGCTTCAACTTTGAGTGACTTGAATAATTCCAATGCTTCAGGGTATTTTAAGTCATGTTCAAAAGCTTCGTCTGGCACCTGGACTTCAAAACCTAATTTATCATTGAGGATTTCACGCACACGCTCTGCACCCAAAAGTGTTGGATTCAGTTTCAAGGTAGTATGAAATTTTCTCTCTTTAATGAAGTAACGGCAGATTTTTTCGATCTCATCAGTTGGGCAGCCATGCATAGTTGAAAGTGTGATGTTATTACTGATTTGATCTGGAATTCTGATGTTTTTGATACGAGGATAAAATGATGACAAGACTTCGATTTTTGCTTCCAGTTCCAGTTTGCAATTCACCATTTTGTCAAGAAAGTGCTGGACGTTGGGTTTCAGAATTCCTGCCATATCATAACCGATACTGGCGTTGAAAATGAAGCCGGACTCATGTTGATTACCCCATTCAAATTTATCTTTTAAAATGTGTATAATTATCCAGGCATTCAAATATTCGTCAAAAGAATCTGCCAGGAGAAGTTCCTGTGACCATTCACAGTTATATCCTTCATCCTCCATGTCAATACATGGTTTGGATACCTCAATCTCGTCCAATGTTTGCACGGTTTTTAGCTCAATATACCGGGCGCCGGTGAGCCAGGACATGACAATATTCTGAGCTAACTGGCTATGGGGTCCCGCAGCGACTCCGATGGGTGTCTCCAACATTTGACCATATCGTATTATTTTGAAAACATCCTCATGGGTTGGTACGAAAAAAAGATCTTTATGAATTCCAAAGATCTGGTCATGCTTTTCTTCTTCCAGAACCCACTTCAAAAGTCTCTCAATGGAGATTCGTGAAAACTTATCAGACATAATTGCCGCTAATTATTGAGTTAAGAGTGTATCTTAAAGTATTAATTAAAGCTTTTTGTCGGTAGGTACTTGTCGCCCGGATATCGGTGATTGGTGCAATATCTTGATCGATCTGTTCAAAATTGCCATCTAAAATCTTTGTATTATTCACAATGGCGTCAGTCAGTGTTTTCAGATACACTATTGTGGGAGCTACTGCGCCGGCAGTAACAGTCAAATATGAAAAAGTTCGACCATTCAACTTATAAGTCACAGAAAAGTTTACTACTGCAATTGCCATAGCTGAGCGTAAACCAAGTTTATAGAAAGTGGATTGGTAGGGTTGTTTGTATAATATGACAGATTCTAATATCTCACCTGATTTTAAATCCACTTCCCCAGGTCCTGTGATGAATTCTGAAATCGGCACCAGTCTCTGTGAATGTTGACTGATTACTTTCAGTTTAGCATTCAATGCGTAGAGTGGGGGTAAGGTATCTCCGGCGGGTGATGCGTTACAGATATTCCCACCAATGGTGGCACGATGGCGAATCTGTACTCCCGCAAACTCTGTGGCAGCCATCCATAGCGCTGTAAAGTATTTTTGTATAACACGACTCTTTTTCAAGTCTTCAATTGAAGTCAATGAACCAATTTCAATTTCATTGTCCCGCTCAACAATCCCCTTCAATCCTTCAAGTTTTTTAATATCGATTAGGTGCATCGGCAAAGGTTGCTTGTTTTCATAGCGAGGAACAAGATCAGTACCGCCGGATAGTAATGTAAATTGACGATCTTTGAACGTCTGTATAACCTCGAAATATTCAGCAATAGTGGAGGGGCAAAAGTATTTCATCATCTCGCCTCATAGGTTAAACTATGCATATGCTAAGCTTTGAAAACGATCTTTTAAAACCCTGGAGTGGGGGTGGTGGTGGGCTCAGACCTCGCTCACCTTCAAGTGTTACATTTTTTGTTTTTAATTCAACAAATAGCATCATTAGTTTCATGCTGATAGAAATCACTAACATAATTGGTCAACGGAGAGACCTGCCCGACTTGGTCATTCAGGCGGGGAGGACCACCTCGCCTTGTGAATTGCCTTCGTCATTAAAGACAAGATAAAATCACCACAGGCAGATTGTCCCTCTCTCTGGTTAACCTGTCTGACTGCCCAACAGAACAACGCAGTCAATCGGGCGCCAGACAGGTAGGAAAGCCTTTGATCTTCAATAGTATGCAGTCTCTCCTCCACCGGATACTGTCCTATACGCAGGATTCTTTGGAAAGGACGCTGTGCGTGGAAAAACGGTGGGAAGAAGACCACTATCCTGCCCGACTATGCTGTTCAGGCGGGGAGGCCAGGACATGGCTTGCTTGACCACATAAAACAAAGGAGGTGATAAAATGTTCTTTTGTGGCATTGATTGGTCAGACAATGGGTTTATTGCTGTAATCGTAGATCCCTTGGGAAAAGTAGTTAAAAAGTTGATCGTCCGGAACAGCGCAGACGAATTTGATAAATTCATCGATAAGATAAGGATAGTAACCTCAAATGTGTCTGATATGTTATTTACCATAGAAACTCCCAATCTGGCTATAGTGGATTACCTGATGGAAAACGGGTATACGGTGTATCCCATCAACCCGAAGTCCGTGGATCGCTATCGTGACCGGTATCGCATAAGTGGTGCAAAAGATGATTTCTTTCCTGCCTGTCGCCTGCCTGCCGTCAGGCAGGGCAGACAGGGATGCGTTCGTACTTGCAAACATAATTAGAACCGATATGGATCACCATCGACCTCTTTCTAATGGAAGTGATCTGGCAAGAGAACTCCTGCCCGACTTCTTCATTCAGGCGGGGAAGATTCTTACTCAGGATAGAGAGAAATTTGTCAAGACAAAGTCGAAGCTGACAAGCCAACTCCGATCCTGTCTGAAAGTGTGTTATCCTGAAATCTGCGACCTGTTTGATGATCTTTCCAGTCCCTCGGCGTTGACGTTTCTTATTACCTTCCCCACTTGGGAGGATTTGAGAAAAAAGAGCGAAAAGCAACTGATTCAATTCCTCAAAAAGCGCAAGATAACTAATCCGGTTCTGTTGAAAAAGATCATTGAACATACTCACACTCCTCCTATTCCCATAGACCCTGTTGTGAAGAGAGCCAAGGTGAGGCAGATGCTGACCCTGGTGAAACAACTGATATCGCTATGCCAGCAGAT
>JADFPG010000102.1 GCA_022562455.1 Fidelibacterota bacterium
CCCTTTCCCAGAAATCTCAAATTCACCCATGTGGGACAAATCAAAAATTCCCACGCTGTTTCGAACCGTATTATGTTCATCAATTATACCACTGTATTGGATGGGCATAGCAAACCCTGCAAAAGATACCATTTTTGCATCTTTTTCGATATGATGATTATACAAGGTTGTTTTTTTCATAGAATTAATAAGAAAAATTACCTCCCTGCTCTTCACGAATTCTACGTCTTAGATAGAGCCAAACGGATGATTTTTTCCACGCCCCCCTCCAATTCACCACTACGTTTCAAATCGTTTATTTTCCGGAATGCTTCTCTCCTCGTAAATCCAAGAGATACCAGTGCTGCTACGTTAATTGGTGGCACCTCCTCCAGTTCTGCAACTCCTAACAGATATTCAATTGTTGTAGTATGTTTTAGGTCATTGCCATTTTCGAATAAATGGTAGAGCCCAAGTAGGGCATGCGTCTTGCCTCCACCAAAGGGAGTTTGCAGTTGAATAACCGATTCTCCTTTCCCGGTTCCTGAAAGTCGCGCAAGCAACATGGTGAATAGCTGTTCTAATCCCTTGGTTAGGTACGTTTTGTCAAAAAACAGAGCGCCATCCTGATACTCGAGGGGACCTTTTCCCTTAACAACATCGCCCAGGTCAGCCGCAAAGATGTACTCATTAAATCGTTCTTCGACAATATCTTTATGTGGTGTTGTGACTTGCCACCAACTGGGTAATGCCATATTAAATTATCTCCTTTTCTAATAAGAATAATAACTTATGGTGTAGGTTCTCTATAAAATAGTTAGTGTTCATCTGAAAAATGATCCTACATGTCCTCCTAATTCCGCTATCGGTTCCATCCCCTTCCAGGTCATCCCGAAGATTCGGGACGTCAGATCTTTTTTTGTAAAATAGGTTTGGATAGAAACAAGCTATAAATCTTTCAGTGGCATGGCACTATGGCATATGGCAACAATCTCAATCACTTCTTTCTTGATCCGATAAACTATCCTATAGTTTTTATAGATTTTTTCTCTTAAAAAATCATCCCTGTATTCCGGGACAACCCGTCCAGAGAGAGGAAATTGAGGAATGTTTTCTATGATTCTCATAATCCTTTGAGCAAATAGAGAAGCGTAATGCTCCGAATCTTGGGCAATGTAGTTTACAATATTCTCAAGATTATCTGCTGAACGAGGGGACCACCTTATTTTTTGAGCCATTTCGACATACGTTCTTTTACTTCTCTGTGTGAGATTCCCATACCTTCGTCCAACTCTTTTAATCCTGTATCAACCTGAAGTTTAAAATAAAACTCAGCCATGATGTCGTCAATCGTTACATCATCCGGAAGGGATTTAACCATCTGTATGACTTCGTCTTTGATTGTAGACATTTTGTCACCTCCTCAATTCAATTTTAGATACTCAAAGTATAATGATTATACTTTCGTTGTGCAATTCATATCGCAGCTGATTAGCTTACATTATCCATAATTTTTTGTCTACTCATCTCCAAATAAGTCTTCTTGTTTGGCTCTTATCTCCGATGGGATTTTTCCGGACTGGTAAACTTCTTTCCCATACAGAAAACCTTGTAACAATTGTTTCTCTTTGTCCCCGTCCGTAAGAACTTCACTGATGGATTGAGCTACTTGCCAGAAATGGTTGTTGGATTTATACCCGCTTCTTTCAAGAAGTTTTATGATGGAATGTCGGTCCCCTTGTTCCCAAAAGATTAGGCATTGATGCAAGACATCAATCATCGTCGGTGCTTCTCCGGTAACCACTTCATCTTGAAACAAAGATTCCTGGGAAACTTCAGGGAAATGTTTGGCAATTCGCCTCTGAAATGATTCATCGTTTCTTCGATCTATGGGACCTTTGATGGAAATAAATTGTTTATCCTTTTTCACGATACCAGCACTGTCCCAATTGGATTCAATATCAAACTCGATTGCACGAGAAAGTTTGCTGGCATCATCAAACAGCACTTTTTTTAATAATTCTTTTGATTCAGGTCCTTGAACGGCAATCAATGTGGTGTCATCAGAAACATCTATCAGTGAAACATTTTCTTCCAAATGTTTATTTAGCCAAAGAAAATCCTTTTCAATATTAGAGGCATTAACCACAAACGGGTAGAATGCCTCATTCCGGTACAAAACGCAATCGTCGATAATTCCACCTTCGTTGGTACACATCGCCGTATATTGAGCTTGACCAATTTCCAGATTGGCAACATCGTTAATCGTCATTTTTTGAAGGAAATCTTCTGCTCCCTTCCCAGAAATCTCAAATTCACCCATGTGAGAAAGATCAAAAATTCCCACGCTGTTTCGAACCGTATTATGTTCATCAATTATACCACTGTATCGGATGGGCATAGCAAACCCTGCAAAAGATACCATTTTTGCATCTTTTTCGATATGATGATTATACAAGGTTGTTTTTTTCATAGAATTAATAAGAAAAATTACCTCCCTGCTCTTCATGAATTCTACGTCTTAGATAGAGCCAAACGGATGATTTTTTCCACGCCCCCCTCCAATTCACCACTACGTTTCAAATCGTTTATTTTCCGGAATGCTTCTCTCCTCGTAAATCCCAGAGATACCAATGCCGCAACTGCTTCATCGAATTCGGCAGAAACTTTTTCATCAACATCAAAAACTACATCGTCATCCGTTTTTACAAATTTATCTTTTAATTCTACGATGATCCGTTTCGCCGTTTTCTGTCCGATCCCCGGAAGCGTTGTCATTGCACCCACATCACCGGCAATAATCCGGCGCTTAAATTCATCGGGTGTAGCGCCTGATAGGATTCCCACCGCTAATTTCGGACCTATTTTGCTGATGCCAATTAACAGTCGAAACATGTCTCTCTCATCGTGGGTGAAAAAACCGTATAAATGTAGAATATCTTCCCTGACATGCAAATACGTGAGCACCTCCACTTCAACTCCAAGTCCCGGTAGTCTATCAAACGTAGACACGGGTATGGTCAGCTTGAATCCTATACCCCCTACATCTAATACCATTAAAGTCGGTTCCTTTAAGGTCAATTTTCCTCGAATCGAATCAATCATACAACTACTCCATATTGGTTTGAGTGACATAGAGCTACTGCCAATGCATCGGAAATGTCATATTTTGAAATTTCCCCCTTATAGTTGAGAATAGCCTTCACCATATATTGGACCTGTTCCTTTGAAGCGGAACCATTACCCACCACCGACATTTTCACTTTTTTGGGTGCGTATTCATAGCAAGGTAATTCACGATGCGCTGCAGCAAGAAGGATAACCCCCCGAGCTTGACCCAGCACCAAGGCTGTACGGGCATTTTTGCCATAAAAGGAATCTTCCACAGCAATATTATCAGGTTGGAATTCGTCTATAATTTGTATGATCCGGTCATAAATAAAAGCGAGTCTTTGGGGATACTTTTTACTATGAGCAGGTGATATGGCGCCAGTAGTAACTACCTCCAGAGACGAATCCTTTTCTTGGATAATCCCATATCCTGTTATATTAATTCCCGGATCGATACCCAGAATTCGCATCCTCTATTCCACTCCTTCCAGTACATCATCGTCAATATTAAAGTTTGCCGATACTGAGTGGACATCATCATGCTCTTCTAAAGCATTCATCAATTTTAACAAAGAACCAACTGAATCTCCTTCAACATTTACCGTATTTTGTGGAATCATCACCACCTCGGCAGTCAGGACTTTAAATCCATCACTTTCCAACTGTGAACGAACGTTATGGAGTTTTTCCGGTGGCATTTCTATTTCAAAAACGTCCTCTTCTTCGGAAAAATCATCTCCTCCACTGTTAATAACTGTTTCCAACAAATCATCTTCTGTTACATTATTTTTCTCAATAGTAATAAGTCCTTTTTTTTCAAACATCCATGAGACACATCCTGATTCTCCCAAATTCCCGCCAAATCTGGTCATTAAATGTCGAATCTCCGCCACGGTTCGTTTTCTGTTATCCGTCATCACTTCCAGGTAAATCGCAACGCCTCCAGGACCGTACCCTTCAAATACTGCCTCTTCGTAGACGATACCTGGTAGCTCACCTGTCCCACGTAATATTGCCCGTTTGATGTTATCAGCAGGCATATTGGCTTCCTTGGCAATTAGTATACCCTGACGCAGTCTTGAATTCGCTTCCTCATCTCCGCCACCAAGTCGAGTGGCTACAGTTATCTCCCTAATTAATTTGGTAAAGATCCTCCCGCGTTTCGCATCAATGACTGCTTTCTTACGCTTAATCGATGACCATTTAGAATGACCTGACATTTTCGCTATCCCTTTATAAAAGAATATTCAATGACAATACATACAATTACGGATAATCTTTTAAAACAGTAAAAACATACAATCGACAGATATCCCCAAAATACAATAAAAAAGACTATGGTGCATTATAGTCATCGTATAGAATTTAGGGAGAGGATATCTTGTGAACAACCAATTTCCCGACGGGAATTACTCCTGTTGTACCTTTGGTATGACTACAATATCCGTACGAATTATCCAAGCAGTACGATAACCCATGGCATTGAGATTTTTTTGCACCTTTTCTGCCTCAGATCGAAATCGGAAATTCCCTATTCGTACTTTATAATTCGGCGGATCGAAACTCAAATATACTTTTTCCTTCATCATTTGAGCCAGTTCTTCCATTACCAATTCTACATTCTGATAATCCGGGGTGGATACCACCTGTATCCGGTACCCCATCTCTGTAGAGTCGGTTACATCAATACCATTTTTAAATTGAAACGTATCCCCGGGGAAAATTAAAATAGGCAACTCCATTTCCGGTTCGTTGAGGGTAGTCGGATCAAAACTCTCATCATATTGCTTTTGCTCATCCTGGGAATGTAGAGAACATGTTATAATGAAAATGAGCAATAATTTTCTCATGATGAAATTCGTTGAATTATAGTTCCCGAATTAATTCCGTAGTAACCCACCCCTTTTTCCCATCAATGAGTTCGACTTCTATCCAAGGCGGTTGATTATTGGTGACTTTTAATTTTGTCCCTTCGTGCATCACGAACACCAGACTACTGAGATTAGTTGGTGCTGAATATACATCCACCTTGTTCGACACTACAATCGCTTCTTCCCTTTTGGATAACTCATAATATTGATCAAAAAATACTAATAGAGAAACCAATGCAATACCTAAAAGAGTCCAGGTAATTTTTCTTAAAATTTTTTCAAATGAGATCATGACGTATTTACTTACAATAAAAAGAAGCCCAGAAATCAAAACCAGAATACCGATAAGATCCAACCATTGACGAGATGAAAAACCATATTTAATACTGCGGTACATGTCCAAGAGGACAAAACTATCGGGTGCCTCTACCCTGTCAATCATCCTGGCATTGGCAACCTTCAAATTAAACCTGAGATCCCCATCCCGTGGATTGAGTTGCAATCCTTTCTCATAAGCCCAAATTGCGTCACCAAGTTGAGCAAGGTGGTAGTAAGCATTTCCCATATTATAAAACAGATCGGCATGACCATATCCCTGATTCATAATGTGATGGTACATATTAGATGCTGAAGCAAAATTTTGAGCGCTGTATTCCTGATTCGCTTTTATAAACAATGAATCTATATAACTGCTTTGAGGCATCAAAAATACAGGAAACATTATAATGATTAAAATACGTATTCTTTCAGCTATCATAATTTTCGGTCAATTTTAGATAATACTAATGAAGCTGTTCTCGCTAACTCCATGGCATTGATTTCTTGAGATTCAGGAGTAAACTGTCCCTGCTCACATTGTTCAATAATTTTGACTATTTCATTTACCAGGTCAGAACTGATTTGTTCAGACAGTATTGATTGTACCTGTTGGCTGTCCAAACCAACAGATGGGATGTTCAGCTTATTACCAAAATATTCATATATTTGCCTGGAAATTGTTTCAAAATCCGAATGGTTGGTAACTTTTTTCAGTTGCCTATTTGCCTTCCGCAAAGCTCTCTTTGCTCTCGAAATACCACTATCACCATTTAAATTAGTTCTGAATGCTTCCACCAATTTAGGGCTGGCAAAAAGTAACAGTCCCAGCATGTTCGCCCAGATAAAAGTAAGTGAAATGAGACGACGTTCAACCGGTTTTAATCTCATTGGTTTTGTATGGATATATCGGATATCCTGTTCTAACAAGGCAATCTCTTCCTTTGTTAATCCCGTTGGCTGATCTGAAATGTGCTTTGAGGGAAGTATTGTGAGTGAAATTACCTCTGTAGAAGAAGATTCCCATTCTTCGGATTGTGGATTAAAATATGTGAGCTCCTGCTGCGGAATAAAATATCGTCCTGCTTTTCTGGGAATAATGATATATTCCCACCTTTTGACTCCTGTGATATCGTCCCTGAATTCATCCTTTTTAAAAAAAGCTTTCGGATTGAATATTTCCAGGGTCTGTGGAAATTCGGGTGGACTCATATCAAACAATTTAATATTGCCTGTTCCTTTCAATTCCACTGTAAATGTGATTGCCTGGTTAGCTTCAACCACAGATGTATCAACATAAGAATCAAGGGTGAAACGACCTACTGCTCCTGTATAATTCAAAGGTTTTCCAACATCCGGGATTGGATGTACCTTAAGTTCAAGCGACTGTGATTGTACAACCAAACTTTTAGTTCTACCAAAAAAGGAATCAGAAAAGAAGTCGTCAAAAAACGGTGAAAACCTCGATTTACCCGGAATTTCTACGGTACAATTCAATACCATCGGATCCAATAATAGATCCCCGTTTGTCGTGGGGAAAATAGCCATTTTATATAAAGTGGCAACACGATACTGGACGCCTTCTACACGAGTGTCTCGCAAAATCGGTTGTTTGGGAGCATACAATTCCTCCTGCCAGAATCCTACTCCTTGCGGTTTTTTCTCCACAGAATATTGACGGAGCTTCACCCGGGTATACAATTTATAATACACAGTAATTTGCTCTCCCTGAAATGCCTCGGTTTTATCACTTTCGGCTTTCAGAAAAATTTCAGGTGGACCTGTTTCTTTGTTTTGTCTTCCTTGTTTTTTCTTTCCTTTTTGAGAGTAAACAGGAGATTTGATAACCGTAATTTTAATAGGTGACAATGTATATTTCTTACCGTCTACACGAACACTCATCTTAGGAATTCGAAGATTGCCTACTTTCTTGGGAATCAACGTCCACGATAAGATTTTACTGCTTGACATTTCTCCATTAATCCACTGAAAACTGCTATTTTGAGAAGGTCCGGAAATAACAGAAAAATCTGCAACCTGAGATATATCTAATTGGGGAAATCCTTTGCTTCCTTCGGCAATGACCTTAAAATTAATCGCTTCATTAATAGTGATATGGTTGTCATCAACTGTACTATATACCTTTATGTCACCTATCAAGTATGATGAAAAAAGGAATAGGGATAAAAGAAATCGGAATTTCATATTACCAATCCTTTTCCAGTTTTTTTGATTTCATTCCACGATCTAATTGCCGTTTCATCAAATTTTTCTCATTCGCTTTTAGTGCATTCAATATAGTTTCCGCATCAGGCTTAGGTTGGTCTTCCTCTTTTCTTTCAGATTGAGGTTCTTCGGTTTTCTGTTCATTTGACATCTGAGTATTGTTTTGATCTTCGGAATCTTGCTGTTGAGGTTGATCTTTGTCATCAGATTGAGAAGACGGTTGCTCCTCATTGGACTCTTCATTTTTTTCATTCTCAGATGATGGCCGTTTTTGACTATTCTGATTCATTTGCTGTTGAAGCATGCGCTTGGATAGTTCATAGTTATACTTAGCATCATAATCTTCCGGGACGATTTCAAGACTTTTTTTATATGCTCCAGCGCTTTCTTCAAATAACCCCTGCTGAAATAATGTATTACCCAAATTATAAAAAGCTTTCCCAATCAAATTTTGATTCCCCGCTTGAATCACCGCCTGAAATTCAGATTCTGCCCGATCAAAATCACTCATTAAATACGATCCTACCCCAACACCAAATTGTGCTTCTGTCATATCCGGGTGCTTTACTAAAATTGATTCATAATAGTCTAATGTCTTCCCATTTGAATCTGTTTCATGGGAATTATCCGGTCCCTCTTGGGTAAAAACACAATTTATTGTGAAAAGGATTGTTAAGATAGTTTTAAACAAACCTGCCTCTCCAATCTTCAATGTACTTTCGTCTACTTGAAATAAAAATATCTCCAACTAAGAGTAACAAAGCTCCTGTAAGAAAAATCCCATATCGATCTTCAAATTGGGAATATTCATGCGTTTTTATCGTCTTTTTCTCCATCGTATCTATGACTTTCACCAGATCATCTACAGCCCCGAAACGATTATCAAACCGGATATAGATCCCCCCACCCGTTTCAGCAAGTTCCCGTAGCATTCTTTCATTTAATGTTGTTGTCACTAATTTCCCACGTCGATCTTTTTTGTAATCTAACCTACTATTACCTTCATCATAAATTGGAATTAAAGATCCTTTAACCGTACCAACACCAATTGAATGGATGACAATATTCTTATTGACAGCCTCATTAATCACTTCTAATGCCTGTCCTTCGTGTTCCTCTCCATCGGTAACGACAACAATGACTTTGTATTTGTCTTCACCCTCGGGGAAGGCTGAGATTCCCGCCTCAAGCGCCTCTGCAATAGCTGTTCCCTGGGTTCGGATCATACCCGTTTCCACAGCATCAAGAAACAATTTGGCTGCATCATAATCACTGGTCAGGGGAAGATAAAGATGGCTTGTTCCGGCAAAAACTATTAAACCTACCCTGTCACCTTTCAGATTTGAAATAAGCCTGGCAATCTCATATTTTGCTTTTTCAAGTCGACTTGGCTTCACATCTGTGGCATTCATACTTATAGAGATGTCTAAGGCTAAAATTACATCCACACCTTTGCGCTCGATCTCCTTTAATTTTGTTCCGATCTGAGGACCCGTTGAGGCAAAAATAAGAAGGATTAAACCATATAATCTTACTCTTCTTTTCCAGTTATATGCTTTAAAATTAAATCTTAAAAATAGGCGAGATTGTAATTTCTCATCACCCCAATGTGCCAATTCTCTCTTTCTTTGATTTCGAGTAAACAGACGATAAAGAAAAAATGCTACAAGAATCAAATAAAGAAAAAAGAGTATGGGGTATCGAAATTCGATCATCTACGTTCTCCGTCTGAAAAACACATCATTCAGAATTCCTTCTCCCAGAACAAACATCAGTCCCGAAATTAGAAACAATCCAAATAATTCCTCATACTGATGAAATTCTTTAACCTTTATTTCAGACCGCTCCAATCTGCTTATCTCGTTATATATTTCCAAAAGACTCTCTTCATCCGTAGCCCTGAAATACTTTCCGTCGGCGGTCTCTGCAACCCTCTTCAATGTTTCTTCATCCATATCCACATCGACCTGTACATATCTTTTTCCAACAATTGGATCATTAACCGGGTATGGCGCTTTTCCTTTACTTCCCACCCCAACTGTGTAAATCTTGACACCATAATCTCTGGCAAATCCTGATGCTGTAATTGGGTCAAGTTCACCAGCATTATTGCTTCCGTCGGATAACAACACGATTACTTTACTTTTAGTGTGACTTCCTCGTAACCGATTGAGAGAATGAGCCAAAGCCATTCCTATTGCCGTTCCATCATGCTGCTCATCAATGATCGTCACCTGATCAAGTAAACTTTTCAACACATCATAATCAATAGTGAGAGGGCATTGAATATAACTTTCTCCCGCAAACACAACCAGACCAATGCGATCACCTTTCCGATTTTCAATAAATTCTCTAGCAGTGACTTTCGCCGCTTCCAAACGGTTGGGTTTAAAGTCCTCAGCAAGCATACTGCTACTGATATCCAAAACCAAAATGATATCTATGACTTCTGTCAGAATATCCGACTCAGTCGAAACTACTTGTGGTTTTGCCAGAGCTAATATTAGTAGGGTGATTGCCAACAGGCGTAGTCCCAATAAAAATCTTATTTTCCCCTTTCCAGTTAAACCTTTTATATCCTTTAAAAGTGAGAGCGATGAAAATTGAATGGTACCTTCCCTCTGTTCCCCTCGCTTGTGATACCACCAAGCAATAAAGGGAACGATAGGTAACAGAAGTAAAATTAAAGGGCTGGCAAATTTAAACACAAATCATTTAGTATAATTACACTCAATATAATGACTCAGACGTAAAATTGTTTCCTCGTTAAAAAAGTCACCCACAAGCTGAAGTCCGATCGGAAGTCCGGATGAATGTGTGCCGGCTGGAACACTAATAGCGGGTATTCCTGCAAGGTTCACAGGAGTTGTAAATATATCAGATAAAT
>JADFPG010000103.1 GCA_022562455.1 Fidelibacterota bacterium
AAGGTGTTTCCCTCCAAGGGAGACCCTCTGGGTCATGGGGACGCCTATGGTGCAAGCGCACAAGAGATTCATTTGTCAATTGTTTGTTTAATATTGGCACTATTACATAAGAACACATAAGCACGTAATTAATGCTTGACCGAAAAACAATAAACCGGATGAAGAAAGATGTCATCTTTTGGATTGAATGTTCATAAGATCTTCGTCGAACAATAGGAAAATTGGCGATCCTGTCTGCCGACAGGCAGGAAAGATGACATCTTTTTCCTAAACTGGACTTTTAAGAACACTTAAGCACGTAAATAAACCAAACGGAAAGATAATGTTTATTAAAGAATTTGAGTATCACAGACCTGATAATCTGGAAGAAGCATGCTCACTTCTGGCGAAATTGCCGGAAGCTGAAGTATTAGCTGGGGGCACCGATTTGCTGACTGATATTGATACGGGTATTCGAAAAGCAAATCATGTTGTATCTATCAGTAGAATTGCTGAACTGACTCAGATTCAGGATTTGGGTGGAAAGATTGCTATCGGAGCTGCATGTACAGCCAGAGTAGTTGAATCTTCTCCCCTGATACAAAAATATTTTCCTGAAATCGTAGAGATGATTCCGCTGTTTGCATCTCCCCAGGTTCGCACAATGGCAACGATAGGCGGGAATGTTTGCAGTGCTGTGGCGTGTGGTGATTTCCCCGTCATTTTGATTGCTTTGGGAGCGAAAGTTGAATTGGTATCTTTGAATGGAACACGATTGGTGCAACTTAAGGATTACTTTTTGGCAAACAGAAAGACCGTTCGTATGAAAGGAGAGATCCTCACGAGAATCCTGATTCCGAAAAAGTCAAAAACCTCTGCCTCCCATTTTCTGAAATTCCAACGGCGGGCTTCAAATTCTCTGGCAGTTGCATCAGTAGCCGCTTTTCTTGATATCCAGGAAGCTATCTGTAAGGAAGCCCGGATTGTTCTTGGTGCCGTGGCGCCTACACCGATAATAGCAAAGGATGCAAGCAAATCATTGTTGGGAAAGAAAGTGAATGGACAGATAATCTCTAGGGTGGCTGAATTGGCTCGAAAAGAGGCGCGTCCTATAAATGATGTGAGAGGATCGGTAGATTTCCGGAGGCAATTGGTGTATGTCCTGACGAAGCAGGCGATTAAGCAAGTTGTGTTAAAGTGCCTGCCCCGTAAGGAGCGTAGCGACTGTACGGGGTTCAAGTGTTAATGTGTTCGCGCATCGTCCTTTGGACAAGTGTTATTGTCAAATCGTTTCCTGAGGAATAGGTACATGATCTTGCAACAAAAAAATGGACATAATTATTTTGTTGAGCTAACGGTAAACGGCGATCAACATATGGTACTGGTATCAGCTAAAACGACATTGGTAGAGGTATTACGAGAACAGCTTGGACTCACGGGGACAAAATTAGGCTGTGGAGTTGGTGACTGCGGCGCTTGTACCATCCTGTTAGATGGAGAACCTGCCAATGCCTGTCTTCTTTTAGCTCTGGAGGCAGAGGGTCGAGACATTATAACGATTGAAGGAATTTCTACAAATGGAGAATTACATCCCCTCCAGCGAGCATTTGTAAACGAGGGAGCAATTCAATGTGGGTTTTGCACTCCTGCCATGGTGTTGACTGGGAAAGCTCTTGTTAATAAAAATGCTGATCCATCGGAAAAGGAGGTTCGGGAAGCATTGGCAGGAACCTTTTGCCGGTGTACCGGATATGCGAAAATTGTTAAAGCAATCCGGAATTGGCAGCACTATAATGAGATGCCTTCTTCTAAAGAAGAGGGGGAAAAAACAGAATTGGCTGTGGTTGGGAAAAGTCTACCCCGGAAAGATTCTTTCGACAAAGTTACAGGCAGAGCCAGATATACCGATGACATTCATCTACCCAATATGTTATATGGCAAAATTCTTACCAGCCCATTTCCCCATGCACGCATTTTAAATATCGATACTCAAAAAGCTGAAGTTCTTCAAGGTGTAAAAGCTATTCTCACGTGGAAAAATGTACCCGATATTTTATACGGTGTCAGCCCTGCGCGGTACGATGAACATATTCTTGCTAAAGAAAAAGTCTGTTACATCGGGGATGAAGTTGCAGCAGTGGCGGCTATTGATGAAGAAACCTGTCAAAAGGCTCTCGATTTGATTGAGGTCGAATATGAAGAACTTCCTGCGGTGTTTGATCCCATAGAAGCGATGAAAGATGGGGCGCCACTAATCCTTGAGAGATATCCAAATAATATCAACACCCGCGTTGACTGGAATTTCGGGGATGTGGAGAAAGGATTTGAGGAAGCCGATCTCGTTCTGTCTGATACCTATGTAGGAAATCGGACTTATCAATCTCCAATGGAACCTCATTGTGCCATTGCGGAGTGGAACAGCGACGGGAGGTTAACCTTATACACCTCTACCCAGGTAGTGCATTATGTCAGGTATCAGCTCTCCCGCTTGTTGGAGATGTCGCAGGGGGATATTCGAGTGATTGGTACTCATTGCGGCGGAGGTTTCGGAGGAAAAGCAGAAGTTAATCCCCTGGAGATATGTGCTGCTTTTCTGGCGAAAAAGACAGGTAGACCTGTAAAAATGAGGTATAACCGGACGGAAATGTTTTACCATTTCAGAGGAAGACACAAGCAGACCATTGACATGAAAATAGGAATGAAAAAAGATGGTACAATCACCGCCGTTCAACAAAAATCTGTTTTGGAAGGGGGAGCTTACAGTTCTTTCGGTGTCATTGCTGCCTATTATTCCGGAGCCATGGTTCCAACTTTATACAAGTTACCCAATTATAAGTATGACGGATTTCGTGTGAACACTAATCTCCCCGCCTGTGGGGCAATGCGAGGTCATGGATGTCCTCATCCCCGGTTTGCTTTCGAGAGTTTGCTCACAGACATGGCGATTAAATTAGAATTGGATCCCATTGAAGTTCGTCTGAAAAATGCAATGGAACCTGATAGCCGGACTGTTAATGATTTGGACGTCGGGTCGTGTGAACTGAAGGCATGTTTGGAAGAGGTGCGGAGAAAGAGTGGATGGGATGAAAAATGGGGTAAGCTCCCTTTTGGCAGAGGAATTGGTGTGGGATGTGGTGGATTTGTGAGTGGCGCTGGCTACCCGATTTACCGATCGAAATTTCCCCATTCAAATGCAACTATTAAAGTTAGTGAAGATGGCAACACGGTCATACTTTATACAGGCGAAACGGAAATTGGTCAGGGTTCTATGACTGTGTTATCCCAGATTGCTGCAGAAGCCATGGGAATTACCTATGACAGAATAAAGGTAGAATATGCAGACACGGACATAACACCGTTGGGATTCGGTTCTTACTCATCCAGGGTGACTCTCATGGGAGGAAACGCATGCAAAATGGCAGGAGAAGACGTCAGACAGCAGTTACTTGAAGTAGCCTCTCAAATGATAAACATTCCCATGGAGCAAATTAAGAGCCGAAAGAATTACATATATGACAGGGAGAATGAGAAAGCAGGAATTCCATGGGAAGAAGTAGCGGCTCGGTATTTTTCGGAAAATGGACCTTTAATCGGGCGAGGTCATTATTCCCCTCCGGAGGGATTGGGCGGAGATTTCAAAGGAGCCACCGTGGGAACCTCTCCGGCTTATTCCTTTTCGGCGTGTGTTTGTGAAGTAGAAGTAGATGTGGAAACAGGAAAAGTAAAAGTTATTAAATTCACGGATGCCCACGATGTTGGGACACCCATTAATCCTATGGCGGTTGAGGGACAGGCAGAAGGCGCCATTGCTATGATGCTGGGAGAAACCCTGTTAGAGGATATGGTTTTTGATAAAAAGGGAAACATTCTAAATCCCAATCTACATGATTACCTTTTGCCCACGGCTTTGGATGTACCACCCATCGATAGCAGTACAGTTGAGTCCTATGAACCGAGGGGACCGTTTGGAGCGAAAGAAGTGGGAGAAGGTGCAACGTTACCTGTGATAGGCGCTATTGCCAATGCTATTTACGATGCCATTGGAGTACGAGTTAAGGAATTGCCCATCACGCCGGAAAGGATTTTGAAAGCGCTTGGGGAAAAGGAGAGAAAAGAGTGTTTCCCGTAGGGACTCCTCTGGAGAAAGTGTTACGGTTTTTAAGTGTTCACATGGATTTGCGGTGAAAAGCGGTATTAGGTATATGGGGAATCATTGGAAAAGGGAGGATTGATGAGTCGATTTATGGGGACAGATTATTTTGATTTGGAGAGTTTACTCTCAGAAGATGAGTTGGCGATTCAAAACATGGTGTATGATTTTGTCCGGAAGGAATTTATGCCCCTCATTCATGAACATCATCAGAATGAAACATTTCCAGTCGGGATAGTCCAAAAACTTGGGGAGCTTGGACTGTTAGGTGCAAACCTTCCCCAAGAATACGGCTGTGCGGGTGTGACAGATGTAGCTTATGGTCTAATTTTGCAGGAGTTAGAGCGGGGGGATTCAGGACTCCGAAGTTTTGCTTCGGTTCAAGGGTCTTTGGTGATGTATCCTATTTGGCGGTATGGCAGTAAGGAGCAAAAAGAGAAGTGGTTGCCTAAGTTAGCTTCCGGAGAGGCGATAGGTTGTTTCGGACTAACTGAGCCAGATTACGGTTCGAATCCATCGGGGATGATTACTCGGGCTCGAAGAGAGGGGAATTCATATATTTTGAATGGAACAAAGATGTGGATCACGAACGGGACGCTTGCGGATTTGTCTTTAGTTTGGGCGAAGGATGAGAATGATATCGTAAGAGGATTCTTAGTTGAGAAAGGGACGCCCGGATTTACCGCTCAAAAAATGACGGGTAAATTATCCTTGAGAGTCTCAGATACAGCCGAGTTGATCTTGGGTGATTGTCGTATCCCTGCAGAAAATGTTCTACCCGGTATTGAAGGAATGAAGGGTCCTTTGTCGTGTTTGACTCAGGCAAGATTTGGTATATCCTGGGGTGTGATTGGGGCAGCTATGGCCTGTTATGAGATTGCATTGCAATATGCAAAGGATCGTGTTCAATTTGATAAACCGATAGGGGCGTACCAACTCACCCAGAAAAAATTGGTTGAAATGGTTACAGAGATTACAAAAGCACAGCTTATGGCAATTCAATTAGGACGATTAAAAGAGAAAGGAAAGATGCGCCATCAGCAGGTATCCATGGCGAAGATGAGCAATGTGGCTATGGCACGGGATGTTGCCAGGACAGCACGTGAAATCCTTGGGGCAAATGGGATTATGGAAGATTACCATGTCATGCGTCACCTGATGAATTTGGAGACGGTGTATACGTATGAAGGGACTCACGAGATTCATACGCTTGTGGTTGGGTCAGATATAACCGGATTAGATGCATTTCGTTAAGAAAATTAACAAGATGACAACTTTCAGAAAAAGATGTCATCTTTAATACAGAATAAATAGACATGAAAATTGACAATTCTTTCTTTCCATTAGAACATTCTTATATCGATCATCTTCTTCACAAGGAGGAAATCGATCTTAACTACATTGGAATTAGAGAACTCAACCATCTTGTCACCAGGTTTGAAACCCATTTTGGAATTGAGTTTCATCGTTTTGAATTTGGAATTCCTGGGTTCAAAGCAGAAAGGATTGGACCAGAAGAAGAGATCAGGGTTCTAAAAAACAATGAAATATTACTTTCCACCTATCCCCCTTTTGATGGAATTCCCAGACTGAAAGAAGCCGCAGCAGATTTTGTTAAAAAATTCTTAAATATAGATGTTTCCCCAGAGAATTGTATTCCCACAGTTGGCGCTATGCAAGGGGATTTTGTTTGTCAAGCCATTGCTGGCCGAAGACGCAAGGAGAGTGACACAATTCTCTACCTTGATCCCGGATTTCCTGTTAATAAATTGCAGGCAAAATTTCTCGGATTGAAAATTGAGTCCATTGACTTTTACGATTGTCGGGGATCGAAGCTTATCGAAAAGTTGGAACAATCTTTTTCATCAGGAAAGATAGGTGCTTTACTCTGGTCAAATCCAAATAATCCCACATGGATTTGTCTGAAAGAAAAGGAGCTTGAGGGTATTGGCGCTCTTCTCACAGAATATGATGTCATCGGGATTGAGGACGCAGCTTATTTGGGAATGGATTTTCGTTTTGATTATGATGTTCCGGGCGAACCACCCTTTCAACCCACCGTAGCTCGTTATACGGATAATTACTTTATTGTGATTTCAGGGTCAAAAATATTCAGCTATGCAGGGCAGCGGGTTGCGGTTACTATTATCTCACCTAAGTTGATGAACAGAAAATACTCAAACTTGATGATGTATTATGATACGGAAATCCTGGGTGAAGCTTTTGTTTATGGGGGAGTATATCCGACGACAGCCGGTGTTCCACAGACGACACAACATGCACTGGCGGCGTTGTTCGAAGCGGCATGTAGTGGGGAATATGATTTTCTCCGAAAAGCCCGCCGATACGGAACAAGAGCAAAAAAAGTGAAAGAGATTTTTCTCACGAAAGGATTTGATCTGCTATATCATGAAGACATGGGAGAGCCAATTACCGATGGCTTTTATTTTACCATTCGCCGGGACAAAATGACAGGGGGAGGACTGCTCTATAACATGTTACTGTTTGGAATGGCGGGAATCCCACTTAAGCCTACGGGAACTCTCCGTGAGGGGGTCAGGATTTGTATTTCTCTCATCCATGAAGACCAATTTGAAGAATTGGAAAAGCGTGTATCGGCATTAGATAGCTATTTAAAGAGATACAATATGACAGATTGGGACACTAAGTAAGATATAATACAGAACTCCTGAAATGGCGTAAAAATTAATGCAACAAAAAGATACAGTTGTGCCATCCGTTAGCTGACCCTAATTATCCTCCTTTTGGGTTGAATATCTATTAAAAGGTCAAATATTGTGAAAACTACAAAAGGGGATTTTATTTACCGATAGTAGTTCCTGAGTAATTCCTATTAGTGTAATTGAGACAACGGGCACCACTTATACACGATACAATAAATCGTAATTTATATACTATAACATACGTTTTTGGAAGTCTCTTCCGATCACATTTCTGGAACCTGTTGTCGTCGTCTCCTTAGCAGGAACGTATTCATCCTCCCTTTTCCTTTTATATCGATAATGCTTCGTTTTTTGAAGATGTATCTGTCTTTCAATCGTGTGTACGTTTCTTTGGTTACCTGAATATCGCCAGCCAGTCCACAGGATTCCATTCGGCTGGCGGTATTAACTGTGTCCCCCCACAGATCATAAATGAACTTCTTCTTGCCAATGACACCTGCAGTAACCGGTCCACTGTTTATACCAATTCGTATTTGAACGGTTTTCCCGAGTTCTTTACTTAATCGGCTCATGGAATTCTGCATATCCAGAGCCATTTCCGCTACTGCGGTAAAATGGTCATCCAATTTTTCCGGTAATCCGCCGACGAGCATGTAGCTGTCACCTATTGTCTTAATTTTTTCCAGTCCATACTTCTCTGCAAGTTCATCAAATGTGGTAAAAATTCGGTTGAGCAAGTTAACAGTTTCGCTTGAGCTGAGATCAGATGACATTTCTGTATAATTGACAATATCGGCAAAAAGAACGCTTACATCCATGAAGTTTTCAGTGATGATTTCATCTGAGAGTTTCAACCGCTCAACGATGTTTTCCGGAAGAATATTCAGCAAAAGTTTTTGTGATCGTTCCTGTTCAATGCCAAGTTTCATTGTCCGCTCTTTGACACGTTGTTCTAACTCCTCGTTTAGGTGGCGTAATTCTTCCTCGGCAGCAATCTTGGCTTCAACTTCCTTCTTAAGTTCAATATTTTGTTCTTGAAGCCTTTTCTGCAGATCCCGGATGGTCAGGTGGCTCTGCACTCTAGCCTGTACTTCTTCAAATTCAAATGGTTTGGTAATGTAGTCAACACCGCCAACGGAAAAGGCTTTTACCTTATCTAAAACCTCCCCCAAGACACTGATAAAAATGACAGGGATACTCCGGGTTATCTCATTTTTCTTTAATTTCCGACAGACCTCAAAACCATCCATATCCGGCATCTTAATGTCCAGCAAAATGAGATCAGGCAGTGTAGATATTGCTCTGTCTAATGTCTTCAGGGCATTGGATACAATGTGTGTCTGATATCCTAGTTTTTTGAAAAAGAAGGACAGGAGATTCAAACTCGATATGTCGTCATCGATGATTAGAATGCTCTTTTTGCGATTGACGATATTGGAATCATTCATGTGATGATCAACTTATTTGAGTCAAACTCAAGAATTGAATTGGTGAGTCCGACTGGACATTACGGCAGTTAGCTAACAACAGATAGATATTTAAGCATCAATTCCGTGAATTTCAACCACTACTTATTGATCTATTTTCCATTAGCCCACTTTTTTCACTGGAATTTCTAATTAGAGATTGTAATCTATGCGAATTCATTGTTCGGGTAAACCGGCTTTCACTATTGGTTTCTCTGTCCAATCTGTTGAACAGAATGGTTAAAACTGGTATCTTGTTTTTTTGATTATCGATAATTCATTGCTTCAAATAAATCTTCACTGAATCGATACTACCATCTGTTGGAGCTGGTTCAAGGCTTAATATTTCTGCTATGAGGGAGTAGATATGGATATTTCTGAATGAAGGTCCTAAGAACCCCTTTTTAAATGCAGGTCCTGAGGCAATGAAGATAGCGTGCATAGATTTATTGATGGGGTCGTAGCCGTGAGTTCCGCCTGTATACATGTCGGGATGGCTATCAAAATCTTCGTGAGTGGAAACAGACCACCCTACTTCGGGAATAGCGATAATGGGAGCGATTCGCCGATTATTCCGGTAGTGGTAACGGTCGGGGATTTCCTCTTTTCGGTACACCGTCAGTTTAGGGTGAGATTTGAATAGAGCTGTGAACAGTTCATCTTCTTTCCCTTTGTTAGGCCATAGGGCGATAGGAAGCCATTCTACAATTGTTGCAGCCTCCACATTGATATAATCATCCAAAAATATGATCCGGTCCCGACTAAGCTGTGCCATGCCATGATCAGATAAGACAATGATGTTGACCCTTTTTATCAACCTACGGGTTTCCAGTCCGGACAACAATCTTCCCATCAGTTTATCAAGGTTCTCGACAGCCATTTCAACCTCCGGGGAATTGGGTCCGTATTCATGACCTGCATTATCAGTATCGCTAAAATAGAGGGTAAGCAGGGTAGGTCTTTCGTCGCTTGGGAGCTCGAGCCACGACAGTATTTGATCCACCCGTTCTTCATTTGTAATGGATTCATCATAAACATACCAGTAAGATGGCTGTACTCCCTGAATTATTGTTTCCGACCCAGGCCAGAACATGGCTGCTGCCACTTGTTCCTGTTTTTCTACCGTTACCCAGATGGGTTCACCTCCCCACCAGCGGCTTTCCCGAACTGGGGCGCTTCCCTGTCCGATCCAGAAACGGGCATCGAACTCCGGATCATACATGCTATTTGCAACGATACCGTGATTCTCAGCATACAATCCCGTAACAATAGTATAGTGGTTTGGGAATGTTTTACTAGGGAAAATGGGAACGAGAGATTTTGCCTTTACACCATTTTTTATCAGTTTGTCAAAATTTGGTGTGTCCGCTCTGTCCAGATAATCCCACCGGAAGCCGTCCATGGAGATGAGAATGACAGTTGGATCAAGCTTTCCCTCAGGCTGCTCATGGGATCCACCAAATATCCGGAATGGGACTGCAAAAACAATAACAGCGGTAATTATTCGTATGTACCATGTATAGCGGAGTTGTGCGTTATCGTTTCGATTTTGCATTTTTGTATGAGATTTAATTTCCCAATTCATTTTTTCACCTATGTTTGGGTTCATGACTGTTTTTTTAAAGACCGCACTATTTTTATCACGAAGATTATGATTGAATTGATTATAGTACAAGTACGATTATTGCGCTAAGATTTTCGATATAAATATAGCTTCATCCAGAAACTTCGGGACATCACGTTTTACGCATCACGTTTCACATTCATTATATTTGGATTTGAGAAATCATTGTGCCTTTTACTTACGAATCTTTGATTGCTATCGCTCCATTGTCCTCACTATGCTCTCTAATCTCAACTCCATTCTCACACGGAGGGAAAGGCCACATCCGCTCTTTCCCGAAGTTAGGCTGCCACGCTCATCCGTATGGAATGAGCGGCATTGCCAGCATAACAGACTGCGCCACAGTGGTAGGGTCAGCAACTGTATATCCTGGTTCAAGGCGTGCTCGGGTGGCGTTTATGGCGTCGATGAGCGCACATATCCACGTACCGTAGTTCTGTGAGTCTGCGCGCAACTTTTGCCCGG
>JADFPG010000104.1 GCA_022562455.1 Fidelibacterota bacterium
TACACCCATCTCATCGTTACCTACTTCAACTAGCCCATCCACATCCAGTTTTTGCTTACTTTCTACCAAATCAGCTCGCAACAAACATAACTGCCACAACTGCTTAATATGACCATCGACAAACCCAACACCACGCTCTCGAGAAAAAGTCGATAAACCCCTTTCATCTAAAAACTTCAACTGCCAAAGAAAAGGTTGTTTGGCTATCCACTCACTAAGGAGTATAGGATCAATAATCTGTTGTTTATCCATAGTATAATTTTCTATGCAAATTTCTTGTTCCAGTCTCGTTCCCGAACCTTCACTTTGAAAAGATTATCTTCTATGGATTCTTTCCCTAAAACCAACCTCATCAGTTACCAACTTTTAGGAAACCAACTTTCTTGCTCGCCTAAACGAAACAAAAAAGCCTTATCAGACTCCCAGAGCACTTCTACTTCAACCCAGAAAGAAGAACCAACCCCATCTAATAACCTCTTCCAAAAACAACATCAACCATTAATCTAAATGGAGCAATTCGGCATCGCAAGCATCCGTCAGTTGACGGCCAAGTTCCTTGCCTGTGTTTCTTCAACATCCCAATTTTAAAGTAGGACAAGATGCAATCTTGCGTTACTCCAAATTGCCTGAAATAATTACAATCTTTTTTGTAAAAAGTGAAGCGTCCTTTCCCAGGCAAGTTCAGAGGCTTCTTGATTATAATTTCTACTGTTAGGATTTGCAAAAGCATGTCCGGTATTGGGATAGATGAAAATCTCATGATCTCCCTTCATAGTCCTTAATTTTGCCTGAAATTCCCTTACCGATTCTACCCTGATAACTCGATCTTCTTCTGCAAAATGTCCTAAAATCACAGCTCTCATCTTGCTTAAATCATCTTTTGGATTAAAACGTCCGTAATAGATAACGGAAGCTTTTACACCTAGATTGTTTTTCGCCATTTCAAAAGACCAACCACCACCAAAACACCATCCAATAGATGCAATTCGATCTGGTATAACAAATAATGATTGGCTCTGTAGAAACTCCACTGCTCCCTTGAGATTATCAAAAGCATCATTCCTGTTATTTCTCACTTCACCTGCAAGATTTCTCGCCTCAGATGCGGTTGTGGTTACACGACCACCATATAAATCAACTGCTAAGGCTACATAACCCTGGCCAGCAAATTGGCGAGCCCTCTCCTTGATATTCTCATTCAATCCCCACCATTCATGGATCAATAAGATAGCTGGATACCTTTTACCATCTATAGGTCGAGCCAAATATCCAACCACATTTTTCTGATTTTTATAATAGACCACCTCTTCTGTATAAATCTCAGAGCTCTTTGCCAAAACTACATTAATAACAAAACAAAATAATGATATAAATACAGGTGAAACTAAATGTAGTGATGGTTTATAGTGGTTTTGCATTTTAATTCCTATCCTAAATTTGTAACCTCTTTTCCATCTCCTCACTATAAGTCCCCAGCGTAGCAGCGCCATTACACTTTGCACGATGATAAAACGCACTCTGAGCCGCTGGGATATTGTCATCCTTTCCCACCCAGGTTTTTAGCGCAGCAGCTTGGAGGGCTCTACCATAAGAAAAACTGAGTCTCCACGGCAGGGAGACATCCATGGCATTCATAGCATTGAGGTGCTGGGTTGCAATAATATCACTCTGTCCACCGGAAAGAAAACAGATCCCTGGGACAGCAGCCGGCACAACTCGCAAGAAACACTCAATTGTAGCAACAGCTACCTCCTCTATGTTAGCCTGTTCCGAACAATCAAGAGCAGAAATGACCATATTGGGTTTCAAAATCATCCCTTCCAATGATACTCCTTGTTTAAAGAGTTCATCGAAAACGACTTCAAGGGTTTCTTCCGTTTCTTCGAAACAGGTATCAATGGTGTGATCACCATCCATCAATACCTCTGGCTCAACAATGGGGACGATACCTGCTTCCTGGCAAAGAGCAGCATATCGAGCCAGTGCATGAGCATTCGCTTCAATACATGCTCTGCTGGGTATTCCCCCACCAATTGTAATTACTGCCCGCCATTTGGCAAACTTTGCACCCATATCGTAATATTTTTTCAGGCGGTCTCTTAATCCATCCAGACCCTCGGTCACCTTTTCGCCCTCTTGACCAGCCAGTAGTTTTGCTCCTTTATCAACTTTAATCCCAGGTAAAACACCCTTACTCGAAAGATATTCCGGAAAAGGTATACCATTCTTCACTGTCGATTGTCTCAATGTCTCATCAAACATGATGACACCGCTGATAAAGTCCTCCATCCCTTCCGTGGTAAAAAGCATATCCCGATAGATATTTCTGTTTTGCTCCGAACTCTCCGCCCTAATACTATCAAATCGTTTTTTGATTGTGCCTGTACTTTCATCAGCTGCAAGAATTCCTTTACCTTCCGCCACTATAGCATTGGCTACCCTTTTCAATTCCTCTACCATTTATTTTATTCTCCTTACCTTATTTTCACCTGAAAATACTTTCAGAAAGACCCCTGTCTGCCGACAGGCAGGCAAACTCTCCCACAGGGACTCCATTGGAGCAAATCCCAAAGTATTGAATATTGCTTGACTTCAGATTCCTATTTCCTTTTATTTGGTTCTTGGTTCTTGCATTCGAATTTTCATCCTTCCCCGCCTGCCTAAAGTCATTCGGGCAGGTTTGTAGTACTTATACCATGTGGGTTTCTTTTTTTATCTCTGTCCAATTTCCTTTAGCATTTCTTGAAACCATGGGGTACTTGAATCAAATGGTTTTCCCCCTTTTATCCTCTTGAAATCGATTAAAGTTAATTCATTACTGTTATCCTGATCCAGACCTACGACACCACTTTCTCCATTGAGACCTTTTTCAGCTGCCAATTGAGCAGACCTTATGATTAATTTTAGATCTTTTTTGTTAGGTGCGGCTGATCGAGCAAAATAACCGCTTTTCTGAACCAGGACTTTATCAGCCTCCAACGACTCCGAAAATCGTTTTGCGAACCATTCTCCAGGATTAATGTAGTCCAATCTCACATGACCGAATGCATCTCGATCCACCACTTCTCCACTGGCTTCTTTTTCATTTACAATGGTACCTATCACCGCGCCTTCACTCAAGAAGATGTTCACGCCATCCTTTGCATCCATCCGTTTTTTCAATCTTTCAACTTCATCCTGAAAATCAAATGACATCTCCGGAATATAAATTGCATCCAAATCCCAACGATCCTTTGTGATGAGAATCTCCGGAAGAAAAGATTTGTTACTGAGTTTCTGACGGTATTCCCGAGCAGTCTGAGCCGTTAACCAGCCACAATGCCGACCCATCACTTCATGTATAATCAGTTGTCGTGTACTTGTGGTATTTTCATTGACAATGTTCTCAAAAAACGTGGCGCCCTGCTCTGCTGCTGTCGAGGCGCCCAATGTCAAATGAATGGGATAAACATCATTATCCACCGTTTTGGGAAGCCCAACAACCGTCAAATCATATCCCTGGGAAATAAGATACTTTGACAGTTCACCAGCCATGGTGTTTGTATCATCACCTCCAATGGTATGCAAAATTGTGACTTTATCTCTAATAAGTTGATTCCCAGCCGATTGAATGGGATCCTCCCCTTCAGCGACATATCCCCTTTTGATACAATCTTTAACATTTGTCAATTTTACTCGGCTGTTTCCTATAGGACTACCTCCAAAATGAAGTAACAACTCGCTGTTTTGCTTCACGGATTCCGGAATCACGATGGAATTTCCAAGAAGAAGTCCCCGGAAACCATTGAGATAGCCCATCAATTCGGCATGGGGCGCCAGTTTATTGTAGTGTTGGATGAGGGCTCCAATCGAAGCTGAAAGACATGGAGCCAGTCCGCCTGCTGTGAGAAATGCGATCTTCATAACCAGAATAATTAATCTAATTTAGACTGAATAATATTTTCATAAAAGATGTAACAGAACTTAATTTTTTTACCACAGTTTTGAATTTAACATGATGAAAGCATCATAAACATCTTGTCAACGTAATACATCAGTCACAAGGGCATAATTGAAGAACCAAGAACCCTGTCTGCCCTGCCTGAGGCAGTCGGGCAGGTTGGCTCTTGGTTCTTGGGTTTTTTGAATTTCCCTTTCCACCCATCACTGAGGGAATACTTGTCATCTATGGTTTATGTTGACACAATATATGTATTGACCTAAATTGAGTATAGGAGAAGACGTGCGCAGACTCAAATAGCGGCGATGGTTTAATAAGAATGGTGGTGAAAAATGATTTCCATCATTCAAATAAACGACAGCACCATGTTCATTACAACGCTTTCTATCCGTTACAAATGTTGTGACTACTCCACGTGGTCATTAGGGATATCCCAACTTAAATCACGAAGAATCAGACTGTCCATCCCAATTCCTACCGGTATGGATATTGATGTATGACCTCAATGCCCTCTTTCTTCCCCAACCAGAACATCAATTTGGCTATCATGTTATCATTACAAACAAAATATTTGGCTGTTGCAGAGATTTTATTTTTAATGCAATAGTATTTGAAATGAAACAATCTTTGGTTTGAGCGAATTGTATGATGATGTTTTATAATTTCTTCCTAAGTAAATTAAAATTGCCAGCCATTCTAATATTTACTTCAAACTTGGTTTTTACTTCATGTATCTCTCCGTACTCAACCTCAAAAAAAAGCGGTACTTATTTCCCCTTGTTGTCAGAATCACAATTATTTAAGACAAGTAAAGAACGCCACTTACAACAGGTTTTAACAGATATTTATAGACTTGAACACGCAAAGGAATATCATAAAGCTTATGAGCTGGGGAAAAGAACAATTTCACAAGTTGATTTGAAAGATAACGCATATGGTAGTGTGCTAGCTTTAATAACAGCAAAAGTCGCCTACAAAGCAGAACTACCAGTAGAAACGATTTTAAGATATTTTAAAATCTATATAGAAATAAATCGTGGAATTGATATTAAAGGACAAGCCTTGTTAAAAGAAATGATTAGAGGCTATTCCGAAAAAGGTGATGTAGAAAAACTTTTGAATATTTTACTTATTGATGAGGAATTAGTTTTAACAATAGTACAAAATGCAATTATTGGAATATCTAATGAAAGCATACGTAAAAAGATAGAAGGAATAAATTTTTTAGACTTGAGTACGACCGAAAAGCTGAAAATTCTTGTTGAACTATCTCCAAACAATGCATCAAATAAATTCTTATTAGCGATTGAATATATTAATCAAAAGCAATATCAACAAGCAGAGGAACTTTTTCTAAGTGATAAAGAAAGTTTAACAGAAATCGGTAACTTATTGGCAATGGAATATCTTAAACAAAAACTCTATAAAAAAGCAGAACAAATCTTTCTTGCAAATAACACCCAATTAAATCACAAGACTGGACTTTATCTATTGATATCTCAAGCAAATTTGTATTCATATACAAACGCTCTGGAAAAATTCAACCAAAACTATTCATACTTTATTGCAAATGAAAATAAGGTTGAAGATGTTTGGAAACTGGTATCGAAACTGTTTAAAGAACAATTGTCTTCCATGGAAGTTATAGAAGCTGCTTCCTCAATTAATGATCAGTCTAAAAGATTTGAAGCACTTTGTATAGCAAATTATTTTGTAGGTTTGAAGTTTTTTTATGAAGGAAATAAAACAATAGCCACTCAATACTTTTCCCAAGCTGTATCCACTGGCAAAAACAATCTAATAGAATATAAGCTTGCAAAGGAACAATTGGACGGTACTTTTGCGCTGAATACTCAGATTGATGAGACACAAAAGACAATAGCGGTAGTGGATTTTGAAGGCAATGGGATTAGTCAATCAGAAGCAAGAATAATAACAAACAGATTAACATCAGAATTAATCAAGAGAAATACCTTCATTGTGTTGGAAAGAGCACAAATGGATGAAATTTTAAAGGAACAAGGATTTCAGCAGAGCGGTTGTGTATCAAGCGAGTGTTTAGTTGAGGTAGGAAAACTACTTGGAATGCAATTTATGCTTACTGGATCTGTCGGTCGTTTTGGGAACCTAAATATTATTGAACTTAGGATAGTTGATATAGAAACTGGTAAAATAGTAAAATCAGCAACATATGATTTTGAGGGTGAAAAAGAATTATTGTTGTCATCAGGAATAAGAATGTCACTAACTCAGTTATTGCAATGAATAACAACAGCTTAACCCCCAACTCAATCTGACATGGAAAGTCTTGCGGTGAATTTAAGTCTTTCGTCATTTCAACCGTTTTGTGGTCAGTAATTGTTGTATCTACTTATTTCCACGCAGGTTAGCTATCCTGTTAACGAGTCGTCTATTGTCTTTTGGCTTTTTCATTCATCCCGACATATCAGAAGGAGATGTGTTTTAAGGTGAGGTTTATACCATGAAAATAAACTGCTGGGATTTTATGAATTGCGGTCGGGAAGTTGACGGTTCAATGGTGAAAAGTCTTGGGAACTGTCCTGCCTTTACCTTCACATCGTTTCAAGGAACCAATAATGGTTTTCACTCCGGTCGGTATTGCTGGTATGTGGCAGGTACATATTCCAAAACTGAACCAAAATGCAGTCACTTGCATAAAATTGAAGATTGCTCCAAATGCTCTTTTTTAAAACTTGTTAAAAATGAAGAAGGCGCCATGTTTCAATCTTAACCTGAATAATTCATGGCTCATGAATTAATCAGGTTAACTATTTCGACAATTGGAAACATCGTAATCATATATTGGTACTTCAAGTTGTGAGAGTCAAATTGGTAATCCCAAAACAAAATCCGGAAGGTAAATAATGAAATACTGGCGCGTACCGTTTGACAGGGATAAAATTGATATTCCCCACGGGGATATTCATATCAATATCGACCGTTGTAAGGGTTGCAGTTTTTGTGAGGAATACTGTCCTCGAGATGTATTGAAGATGTCCACAAATTATAACAAGAAAGGATATCATTATCCGGATGTAATAAAACAGGGAGAGTGTGTCAACTGCTGTTTGTGTGAAATGATCTGCCCTGAGTTTGCCATTTTCTGCATCGAATCCTCTAAGGATACAATTCAAAAAGGGATGAAAAAGGGTTCAAATCAGGAGGCAACCTCATGAAAGCCGATCCCGTTGGTGTCGCTAAAGGTAGTTATTTTATGGATGGGGATCACGCCTGTGCAGAGGGCGCCATTGCGGCTGGTTGCCGGTTTTTCGCTGGATACCCTATTACCCCCTCCACCGAAATAGCCGAGCGGATCGCCGAGCGCTTCCCCAAAGTGGGCGGTATGTTTATCCAAATGGAGGATGAATTGGCATCCATGGCTGCCATCATTGGAGCAGCGTGGACAGGGACGAAAACAATGACTGTCACCTCAGGTCCTGGATTTTCCCTGATGATGGAAAATATTGGGCTGGCTGTTATGATGGAAACGCCCTGTGTCGTTGTGGATGTTCAACGTGGAGGACCCTCTACCGGACTCCCGACCCTTACAGGACAAGCAGATATGATGCAAGCCCGATGGGGCTCACACGGAGATTATGAACTGATTGCCCTCTCTCCTAACTCATCTCAAGAATGCTTTGACCTCATCATCACTGCTTTCAACCTGGCAGAACAGTGGCGAGTCCCCGTCTTATTTATGATGGATGAATGTGTGGGACATATGACAGAAAAGGTAGTTATCCCTGATGCTTACGAGATTACCATTACACCGAGAAAATTTTACCGCGGTAAGAAAAAGGATTTTAAACCCTACAAGTTTAATGGACACACTAAAATTGCACCTATGGTAAAAGCGGGAGATGGTTATTTCTTTCACATAACAGGGTTAACTCATGATGAACGGGGCTATCCACTCATTAATGCAGAAGCACAACAAACAAATGTGCAACATCTTGTTGATAAGATTAATAAAAACGTAGATAAAATTTCTATTGTCGAGGAAGACAACATAACAGATGCCGATGTGATTGTCGTTTCTTACGGAATTTCCTCTCGGGTCGCCTTAAAGGCTGTTGAGTTTGCCAGAAAAAATGGAATTAAAGTGGGAACCCTTCGACTCGTTACCGTATGGCCTTTCCCTGAGAAAAGAATTAAACAACTAGCCTCACAGGTGAAAGCATTTATCATTCCGGAGATTAACATGGGACAGATTTCGTTGGAAATCGAACGGTGTGCTGCTGGACAAGCACCCACTATCCTTGTTCCCCATGCCGGAGGTTGGGTACACGATCCTAAAGATATTTTTCAAGCCATTGAGGAGGCGGTAGCATGACCGAAGTTGCAACCCAATCGAAAAAGGGGGAAACCAAGCCTAAGAATGAAAAACCCAAAGCGGTTCTGAGAGATGATTACGAACACCCCATGGAAATATACCTTCGCATCGAACGTTTTCCTCACATCTGGTGCGCAACCTGCGGAATTGGTACTGTACTCACTGCCTTTATTTCCGGGCTTGAAAAGTCAAAGTTAGATATAGAAAAAGTCACTGTCGTTTCGGGTATTGGCTGTACAGGACGGACAGCAGGTTACTTACGCCTCGATTCCTTTCATACTACCCACGGAAGAGCAATCCCTTTTGCCACTGGACTTGCCTTAGGAAATCCAAAGTTAAAAGTGGTTGTAATCAGTGGGGATGGTGATTTGACTGCAATTGGAGGAAACCACTTTATTCATGCAGCTCGAAGAAACTTAGATCTGACCATCATCTGTGTCAACAATTTCAATTATGCCATGACAGGTGGACAAGCCGGTCCCACGACACCAATGGAAGCCATCGCCTCCACTGCCCCCTACGGATGTTATGAATATCCTTTTAATCTACCATTTTTGGCAGAATCCTCCGGTGCAGTATTTGTCGCTAGATGGACTGCCTTGCATATCCGCAGACTAACAAATACCATCGCCGAAGCTCTTCTAAAACCAGGGTTTTCGTTTATCGAAGTTATCTGTCCGTGTGCTACCCTGTATGCCCGGCGAAACCGGTTGGGCGACGGTCTCGATTTAATGCGATTCTATCATGACAACGCTATCATCAAGCACGGCGCCAATACTCGCGAAGTAGATATTGAATATCAGAAGCAGATCATTGTTGGGAAATTTGTCGATATAGATAAACCGACATTCTTACAACAACGTGATCGGTTCCTTAAAAATAAACTGGGAAATCAATTCATCCCGTACAAAGAACCAGTCTCGTGATTGGTGAGTGCCTGCCCCGTAAGGAGTGGAGTGACTGTACGGGGGTAGCTGGTGAGTAGTAACTGGTTATTGGTAACTGGTTATTGGTCAATCGTCAATAGAAAATAGTCAATTGAGTCATGGATATTAAATTTTCAGGGTTTGGAGGACAAGGTATCATCAAGGCTGGATACCTGATTGGTAAGGCAGCTTCCTTGTTTGATGGAAAACATGCAACATTGAACCAGAGTTTTGGACCGGAAGCTCGAGGAGGCGCCTGTTCTGCTCAAGTTATTATTTTGGATTCCCCTGTTTTGTACCCTTATATCGTCAAACCGGAAATTCTCGTTGCCATGTCTCAGGAAGCTTATGAAAAGTTTTTTCATGAACCTGTAAAAGGAGGAATTATTCTCATAGACACTGATTTGGTCAAGCCAGCAACCGTACGGAAGGATTTGAAATTGTATTCCATTTCCGCCACCCGGATTGCAGAAGAGATGGGGAACCGGATATATGCCAATGTGGTCATGATCGGATTTTTTACAGCCATTACAAAAGTAGTATCAAAAGATGCTGTGGAAAAAGCTTTACCGGGATCTATACCTCAACATTTTGTCGATAAAAATATTGAAGCTTTCAATAAAGGGTATCAATACGGAATAAATATCCTTGAAAAAAAGAAATCAGAACAAACAAAAAAGAAAGAAAAAACAGAAGCCTAATTCGGTTTACATAGAGTGGCAAATTAAAAGCTGCACGAAATGAACAGTTCAAACACATCCACATTTACATTTCAAAATAAACCTGACCAATTATATCAGATGGGTATCACCGAACCATCCCCATGTACCCTGGCCTGTCCTGCAGGTGTGAATGTAAAATCCTATGTTTCTCTAATTTCATCAGGGCGTTTCCAGGAAGCCCTGAACGTGGTGCGCAAACGAAATCCACTTCCCGGGATATGCGGTCGGATTTGCACACATCCTTGTGAAGCAACC
>JADFPG010000197.1 GCA_022562455.1 Fidelibacterota bacterium
GGTAGGAATTTTTAATTTGATCTATCCGCGAGGCACTCCGTAGTGTTCTGTGAAAGCCCCTGTCCGTCCCAAAGATCTCCGCAGGAGGCTTTGCCCTGCGGAAAATACGCTGTGAGTGGATAATCCAGGTTAGAAAAAAACATGAAAATAAAAATCATTGGCGTATCAATATTATGGCTGACAGTTCTCTTACTCATTCAAATCACCTCCGCCCAAGTATCTCCAACAAAAGGTCTTCACGAAAACACACCCCGCGTCTTTTTCTTAAAAGGCGCTACCATTATTCCCGAACCGGGGAAAACCATATCTGAAGGTGAACTGATCATCCGTGATGGAATGATTGAATCCGTTGGAAAAAATGTAAAAATACCCCAAGATGCCCTCGAGATTGATCTGTCAGGAAAGATCATCTACCCGGGATTCATTGAAAGCTACTTGATCAGAAAAGACAATAATTCCACAGATAATCATGATAAGAATAAAAAAAATGAAAATCTAAAACAGACGATAACAACTCACTGGAATGCTCGAATCAAACCCGAATATTCAGTTCTTCACAACTATAAACCTGACCCAAAAGACTTCGAAACCTTACATCAGTTGGGTTTCACTGCAGCTCAACTTGTTCCCGAATCAGGAATATTCCGTGGGAAAACAGCATTAATACATTTAGATGACTGGTCCCAGGCATCTATTATCGATGAGGATGGTCCCACACAAGTTCTCGCCTTTGAATACGGTGGGTGGGGAGATAAGAACTACCCTAATTCACTACTCGGCTGTATTGCCCTGATTCGACAAACATTTTTAGATGCAGATTGGTATCAGCAAGCCTGGAAGATTTATAATCGATTCCCCCAACACAATGAACAGCCGGAAGTTAATATTAGTCTGGAAGTATTAGGAAATCATATAAGGAAAAAAGGCGCTTTTTGTTTCGAGACCAAAGATGAATTAGCTGCCCTTCGAGCAAAGAATATTGCCAGGGAATTCGACTTCCCTTTATGGCTTAGAGGAAGTGGCTACGAATACAGGCGATTAAAAGACTTGGCAGATTTCAACCCCTTTATTATTCTCACCCTCAATTTCCCCAAAAAACCTGATGTCAAAACCTGGGAAAAAGCACTACAATATACCAATGCTCAGTTGCGACATTGGGATCAGGCGCCCGATAATCCAAAACGGATGAGCGATGCAGGTCTTCGCTTCTCACTCACCTCTGCAGAAATAAAAGACCGCTTGTCCTTCCGGACCAATCTTTTACAGTCGGTTGAAAGGGGATTTTCAAAGGATGACGCCCTGGCATCCCTGACCATAATTCCTGCAACTGAGTTAGGAATAGGAGATCGTTTGGGAACCATTGAACGGGGTAAAATTGCCAACCTTACCATCACCGATGGCGACTATTTTGACAAAGAAAGTGTCGTGCAGGAAGTCTGGATACAGGGAAACCGATATCGAATTCTTTATGAGTCCGATTTTGATATTCTCGGTCAGTGGACGCTACGGTTAACAATCGATACCAAGATAATTCTCGCCACTTTAAAGATTGAAGGAAAGAAAACGAAGGCACCCTGGTTTTCAAAGAAAGGCCAAGAAAAATACAAATTAAAAGGGAAGATTATTATCGACTCTACGGAAATCGACATCGATGAAATAACTTATATAAAAAATACATTTTCATTGGTAGCAAAAGGAGATTCACTTGGACTTCCTGGAATACTCCGGTTGTCGGGTTCCGTAAAAGGAAAATATATGGAAGGGTTGGGGTTAACCCCGGGCGGTAAACAAATCGTTTGGGCAGCCCAATGGGAGTCCCCAATCGAGGAGGATGATAAAAAAGATAAAGATGAACAACCCCCTATCCCCAGCAAACTATTACCGCTCTATCCGGAAGGAGCCTTTGGATGGGAGTCACTCCCTACCCAGCCTCCTATTGTGCTGGTGAAAAACGCCACCATTTGGACATCTGGACCACGAGGCATTCTGGAAGACAGCGATCTTCTGATTAAAAAAGGTAAGGTCTGGAGGATCGGGAAAAATTTAAAGATTTCCGGTAAAATAAAAGACGCCGTAATCATTGACGCTCGTGGTAAACATATTACACCGGGACTGATCGATGCCCACAGTCATACCGCTGCAGCCTCAATTAACGAAGGCACTCAATCCGTGACAGCTGAAGTACGCATTGAAGATGTAATAGATAGCGATGACATTGCCATATATCGTGAATTGGCAGGAGGGCTTACAATCGCCAATATCCTTCACGGCTCTGCCAATGCTATCGGAGGACAGAATGCTGTCATCAAATTGCGATGGGGTTATTCACCCGATGAACTATTATTTGAACAAGCTCCTAAGGGAATCAAATTTGCTCTGGGTGAAAATGTGAAACAGAGTAACTGGGGGGATGACTTTACTACAAGATATCCCCAGACGCGGATGGGAGTGGAGCAAATTATCCGGGATGCATTTGTATCAGCAAAAGACTACACCATTCGGAGAAATGGAAAACGTACTTCCCAACCGACCACAAAAATTCCTCCAAGGCGTGATCAGGA
>JADFPG010000198.1 GCA_022562455.1 Fidelibacterota bacterium
ATCCTTTAAATCCTAGAATCTCTTTCATTGGCACAACACGAATTAAACCGGCGCTGGCAACTTCAATAATCACATCCTCTGTAATCCCGCGTGCCCAGAACTCATCCTCTTAACTTCCCAGATTCTCCATATAAAGGATGCCTACGGAGGGGACTTCCATCTCCTTTGGAATTAAATAATAGACAACTGCTACCATAATCAACAATGTGGGAATCGTCCACTTTAACCAATAGGTAGGTTTCCTTTCAAGTTTGGCGGAAACATCAGCAAGTTTAGTTTCCGGAAGTCCGTGAGAGGTAATGCAATAGACTCTAACCTGTTGTTCCACACCTTTCAGCTTAGGCTGACCAATATATTTAGTTATAAACTCCGGACTGCTGGATATATCCTCCTCAACTTTCCGGGTGATGGCAATCCCCCCAATAGCAGCAAACGGTTCAATTCTTGAGGCAATGTTCACATCATCACCGAAAATATCGCCACCCTTTTCCAGGATATCCCCCTGGTGAATGCCGATGCGGAGATTCAGGTCTTCAATTTCTTTTACGGTTTGTTGGATCTTTATAGCACAATTAACTGCGTGCTTGGAACTGGGAAAACTGAGAAGTAATCCATCGCCGATTTCTTTGAGCCAATCTCCATCAAATTCTGAGACGATTGGTTTGAGGAGTTCACGTTGGGTCTCGATCAATTCGAGAGCCTTTTCTTCATCATAAGCCGCCAACGCCGTGTACCCGGCAATATCAGTAAACATGATAGCAGCGAGTTTGCGGGTGGGTTTAGCCATGGTTCACCATCTATTTTTTATCAAACATTATGAATAATTTGCTAAAGAGCCAATTGGATTGATAACATCTACTAACTTCATTGCGAGAACGATTTAAACTGTTTTTCTAACCGTCTGACCACAGGAATAGTGCTGGTAATAATCACTGAATTTCCATCTACTCTAGCCCTAATTTTTGAGGGAAAACCAATAAGGATTTCTTTTAGGAATTTTTTTAAGGTTGGTTTATAAATCAAGTTGCCCTTGTCTTTGATCGGTGCCTTAAAACCCATCTGTTCCACAAAGTATTCCAGTATTTTATCGACATGACGCACATCAGAAAACATGACTCTTATCGTTTTGAAAGCAACGGAATAAGCTACAAGTCCAAGTGTTACAAGTATCACTACACAAATTATAATTACAAAATATGTGGCTATACCTTCTACCTCTTTTAACATTAGTGAAAAGATATCAAAAATCGATAATAAGATAGGCTGAGGTTTTTCTGTTATTTCATCAGGGAAAGCCCACCCTAAAAGTAACCGGTTAAGAACAACAAGGTTTCTACCACCTGGGTTTTTTGAAATCATTTCAGTGATTTCTTCCGATAAAGCCAATTGCTCTAATTCCTCTTCACCGAAGAGTAATTTACCACGTCTTAGTAAGCGGTTCAGATCCTTCCTCACGGCTTTTTTAAGTGAATCAGATACCACGCCGGGGCTTTCATATCTGTCTATGAGTTGTTGAGTGTTGGTACGTAAGAGACCACGAATATAACTGGAAAGGTGATCCTCCGCATTGTGCAGTTTTGTTATCATACTAACCGGGTCTTTAAAATCCCAAGATCTTAGCCCTGGGTTTTTATATAAACCAACGGCGAAACCAGTTATTAAACAGGCAATCATCCAAAGTGAAACAGAAGTAACGACCACCCAAAAACCGACCCGACCGACCTGGAAGGAGGTGGAAGATTCTGAATTCCTTTAATTTTGAAATCAAGTAGATGTTCTTCTTTCTGCTCCAGATCCGTAGTTTCGGAAAGGTCCTCTGCATAGAAGGGAGGAATCTTATAGACTGTATATTTCTGTATTATATTTTTCAACTCGACCTCACCGATACGTACCGCTGAGATATCAGTACGGCTCTTCACTGATTGATAGACAGCTTGAGAAAGACATATTCCGCCAGGTGGGGCGAGTGGTTCAAGACGGGCAGCGACGTTAATCCCTTCGCCAAACAGGTCATCCCCGTGAACTATCACATCACCAAGATGGATTCCTATGCGGATGATTATCATGTCATCAATAGGTTTGCCTTCGTTGTATTCCTTTAGTGTCAATTGGATTTTAATGGCGCAATTAACAGCATTGACCGATGAGCGGAACTCGGCAAATATAGCGTCACCCATCTTTTTCAGTACTTTTCCTTCGCTATTTATGATAGCTTGATGCAATATTTGGTCATGCTTATCGAGCAATTCCAGTGCCTTCTTTTCATCGGCGCTCATTAGGTGTGAATAGCCAACTATATCGGTGAACATGATGGCGGCGAGTTTGCGGGTAGACTCTGGCATATGATAAAATAGTTCTTATACAAAAGAAATTACGATGAAATAATCCATTTTGGCATACAGAAACCATGAATGATAGGGACTCTCCTTATTTACCCATATAGTAAAAAAGCCTCCCCGCCAAAAGGCGGAAAGGCTTTTTTGCTCCGCGCAAGGTCACAAAACACACACCCTCCGAGGGTGGGTTACATGTACAATCCCATTTTACCG
>JADFPG010000105.1 GCA_022562455.1 Fidelibacterota bacterium
GAATTACAGGACAAAATTCAACTTAAATTTGTTCCTGACCCGGATTTGTGCACAGCATCCTTCGAAAAACTCATGGATCAAGTCCAAAATATTCTGCCTCATAGAAATCCCATTGGGATAAAAAGAGTCATGCCACTACCAGTTCTCATTTAGTTTTTACTGTCTGTACGGCTGAAAAAGATAAAAGGATGAAAAATCCGTAGTGACCATAGAATTTCCTATGTATCGTTATTATTGTACTTAGATAGGATAGTCATTAAACTCGGGTTAATTTTCACCATTTGTATTTAAGGGCAACTTGAATTACATTCCTTGTAATAAAATCACTCCGTTAATAAGGGGACAACCATGGGAAATAAAGCAGTACCAGTATCACCAGAATATACCAACTATCAACTGATCGGCTTAACTACGCTCCGGGTTTTTATTGGCTGGCATTTTCTATATGAAGGTATAGCAAAAATGTTGAATCCCTACTGGTCATCTGCAGCCTTTTTATTGGATGTGAAGTGGATATTTGTAGGGCTTGCTGAATCAATTGTGTCTAATCCCACTGCATTGGGACTTGCGGACAATCTGAACATTTGGGGCTTAACGCTTATTGGTTTTGCCTTGATGTTGGGCTTGTTCAGTCGCTGGGCCAGTGTGGTCGGGATGGTGCTTATTCTGATTTATTATTTCTTTACGCCCCCGCTGGTAGGTTTGGAATATCTCAAACCCAGGGAAGGTAGTTATATTATTGTGAATAAAAATTTGATTGAAGCCTGTGCCCTGTATGTAATTTATCTATTCCCCACGAGCAATATTATTGGTTTAGACAGGTTAATCTATAGAAATCAAACAGCTAAATAAAGGATTTACTGTCATGAATGAAAACAAAACTGATTCAAAACCAGCTGGTGCTGGAAAAACAAATCTTGGCCGGAGAGAAATACTCAAAAGCTTAGCCACGCTCCCGGTTGTGGGGGTGTTATTTTATAATGTATGGAAAAAATTAAGACGTGATGCGCTGAGAAAAACCAATTTACTGTCTGATCTTGTTAAAGAGCATAAGGCGCCTGCTGTTGTATCACCAAAAAATTCGGGTAAATATCTTCGGATAGGTATCATTGGTTATGGTGGCAGGGGTCAACATCTGGTTCGAGGTGCCGGTTTCGCCGCTCCTGATTGGGTCGAAACAGCAGCAGCAAATGCAAAAAAGAATAAACTCGATAAGGGCTTTAAAACATTCATGCAACAGGAAGACCTGAATCTTTCTATTGTTGGTGTATGTGATCTGTTTGATTTGCGGGCTGAAACAGGTTTAGCCGCTTCGAAGAATGAAATCCGCCCCGGCGGAAAACCGATAGAATCAGCAAAAAGATACAAGCATTATACGGAAATGCTGGAGAATGATGATATAGACGCTGTTATCATTGCAACTCCTGACCATTGGCATGCAAAAATAGTCATTGATGCTGCAAGGGCCGGAAAACATGTCTATTGTGAAAAAGCTATGACCAGAATTTTCCAAGATGCTATTGCTGTTTATGATGTAGTAAAAGAAACAGGCATCGTTTTTCAACTCGGCCATCAAAACCGCCAGGTAGAAAGCCTGGACCGGGCAAAAGAAATTGTGCAACAGGGACTGCTTGGACCAATAAACCTCGTAGAAGTAACTACAAACAGAAATTCTCCATGGGGTGCCTGGGTCTGGACTATCCATCCCGAGGGAAATAAGCGGACAATTGACTGGGATACATTCCAGGAACCAGCGCCAACAAAGATACCATTTGGTGATGAGGCATTAAAAAGATTTTTCAGATGGCGTATGTGGTTTGATTATGGCACGGGTCTTTCGGGGGATCTGTTCTCTCATGAGTTTGATGCGGTTAATCAAGTTATGGAGCTTGGTGTCCCCAAATATGTTTCCGCTTCGGGTGGCATTTATTTCTACAAGGATGGGCGGGATGTCCCTGATGTTTTCCATGCAACGTTTGAATATCCGGACAAAAATTTAACCCTCTTATATAGTGCAACTCTGTCAAGTAACAAAAACAGGGGCAATATTTTTATGGGTCATGATGCAACCATGCAAATTGGCGGAGCGGGTGATTCGAACATAAGTGGTTTGATTGTAACTGCCGATTCAGAGTCGACACGCTACAAAGAACGTATAGAAAGCGGGATTATCAATACACGTTATCCCATTTACTCCTATACACCAGGATCAAAACAAATAGACGGCGTTACATCGGCTACGGCAAAATATTTTGCCAACAAAGGCTTGGTTTACACCTACCGTGAAGGGAAGCGTGTAGACCCAACCCATCTACATATAAAAGACTGGGTGGATTCTATTCGGGAAAACAGACAACCGAAATGCGATATCGAAGTTGGGTTCCATGAATCCCTCGCCTGCCATATGGCTACAGAATCATATCTGACCGGCAGGAGAGTTGAGTGGGACCCGGTTAAAAGGCGAATCGTCTGACATATCTCTCTCGGGTCGAGAGAAAGCCATACCTTTAATCAACCGATTAGCCAATAGGGGAGGGTGATACATGGGAGTAAAACTTCGGCTCGGCGCCATGATGTTTCTCCAGTATGCCATCTGGGGAGCGTGGGCGCCGGGTCTTTCTGAGTACCTACTTAACGACCTGGGATTCTCAGGTACTCAAGTTGGAGTAATTTACAGTCTCCTGCCCCTGGCCACCATCATAGCTCCCTTCATTGGTGGACAAATTGCAGACAGGTACTTTGCTGCTCAGAAAGTGGTCGCTCTTCTGCAGCTTGTTGGGGGTCTATTCCTCTTTTACATATCCAGCATTTCCAATTATTCCGGAATGCTCCAGATGATGTTTATCTACTGTTTGTTGTATGCGCCGACTCTGGCCCTCACCAATTCCATAGCGTTTATAAACCTGGAAAATTCGGAAAAGGAATTCGGCCAGATCAGAGTCTGGGGCACCATCGGGTGGATCGTGGCAGGACTGGCTCTGTCAGGATGGAGAATAATGGCCAAGGGTACCCCAGCCATCGAGATTGCAGGTGATACCCTTCTCCTGGCTGGCGGCTTCTCCATCATTATGGGTCTTTTATCATTCGCCCTCCCCAATACTCCTCCCACGAAAAAGGCTGCCCACCCCTTGGCCTTTCTGGAAGCCGTTAAGATGTTGAATAACAAGAATATCATCATATTTTTTATTATTGCTTTCATCGTCTCCACGGAATTGATGTTCTACTATATTCTCACGTCGCCATTCTTGACCTCGGTAAAAATCGGGATTGACAGAGATTCGGTGACCGGAGTGATGATCATTGCGCAGATTGCGGAAATCCTGGTCATGGCATTCTTGTTGCCTTACTATTTACCGCGCTATGGTATCCGGAGAATGATGATCTTCGGAATTCTGGCCTGGCCCTTAAGGTATCTCATCTTTGCTATCGGATCTCCGACCTGGCTAGTAATAGCATCCTTAGCCCTGCACGGTTTCTGTTATGTCTTTTTCTTTACGGTAGCTTTCATTTACGTCGATCGCGTGGCCGCGAAAGACATCCGTCATTCGGCCCAGAGCTTGATCAATCTTGTTGTATTGGGCATTGGCAGCTTTATCGGGAGTATTTTCGCCGGATACGTCCAGGATACTTTTACTGTCGGAACTGAGACAAACTGGACCAACGTTTTCCTGGTCCCCTTCGTTCTTACGATTATTTGTGCCATCGCTTTTCTTATTTTCTTCAGGGAAGAGGAAGCCCCAGCTACTTCCGGTTGAAGCGATGGACTATTGAGGAGGTTAATGATGAGTAAAAAAAGGTTGGGTATTGGCTTCATTGGTGGCGGCTTTATCTCCCGTTTCCACATCAGGTCCCTCATCGGTGTCCGGGACGTGGATGTGATTGGGGTGTTGTCCAGGACAAAGAAATCAGCCGAGGAAACCGCCTCCCTGTCCAGAGAAATCGGGGTAGGAGATGCCAAGGTATTCGAATCCATAATGGAGATGGTGGCTGATCCGGACATCGATGCGCTCTGGATATGTTCTCCCAACTTTACGCGCTTGGAAGTGATGGAAGAAATTGTGGCGGCAATCGAGTCCGGGAGGGGTGGGCTTGTGGGCGTTACTTGTGAGAAACCCTTGGGACGTAACGTAGCGGAAGCACGGAAAATGCTGCAACTGGTACAGAAAGTGGAACTTCTGGATGGTTATCTGGAGAATCAGGTTTTTGCTCCGGCGGTTACCAGAGGAAAGGAGATCATTTGGGCGCGTGGTGCGTCTATCTCTGGTAGACCCTATTTAGCCCGTGCCGCGGAAGAACACAGTGGGCCTCATAGGCTGTGGTTCTGGGACGGTGAACTTCAAGGCGGTGGCGTCCTGAACGACATGATGTGCCATTCTGTTGAAGAGGCCCGTTTCATGCTCACACCCCCTGGCGCCGACCGATCTGTCCTGACGCCGGTGTCTGTCCAAGCTTATGCCAATTGCCTGAAATGGCAACGCGAAAAATATGCCAAAATCCTCTCCGAAAACAGCGGAGGAAAGACCGATTATCTCAAGCGACCGGCGGAAGACTTTGCTCGTTCCCTCATCGAGTACAGGACAGATGATGGTGAGACATTGGTAGTAGAAACAACCACCTCCTGGAGCTTTGTGGGGGCAGGGCTGAGGTTGAGCATGGAATTGCTGGGTCCGGAGTATTCACTCTCCATCAACACGCTGGACACCGGCCTGAAGGTGTTTTTCAGCCGCAACGTGGTGGGCAGTGCAGGGGAGGATCTGGTGGAGAAGCAGAACGCCGAAACGGGTCTTATGCCGGTGATCAGCAATGAGGAGGACGAATACGGCTACACCGCGGAAAACCGCCATATGGTTCAGTCGTTTCTGGCGGGCAAGAGGCCGGAGGAGAACTTCAGTGATGGAGTCAATGTGACGGAATTGTTAATGACTGCGTACATGAGTGTTGAAGAGGGGAGGACGATTTCCTTCCCACCGCCCGATCTGGAGAACTTTATTCCAGCCGTGGCCAGAGGGGAATGGAACCCGAGAAAATCATGAAAAAGACGGCTCTTCTAATCCCAATTTTCGTACTTCTCTGGCTCTCTTGCGCTGGACAGGTGGAGGAAACAATCATGGATTATCAGAAAGTACGGATAAAAGAATTGAACATCGGCGTCCAAACCTGGACGTTCAGAAAATTCTCGTTCTTTGAGAGCGTAGAAAAGGTCAAAGCATTAGGTCTCAAGTATCTCGAGGCCTATCCTGGCCAGATTCTAAGCAAGGATGATCCCGATGTGAAATTCGATCACCACATGAATGAGGAACAAATGGCCGCCGTGAACCGGGAGCTTAAGAAAGCTGGGATCCGACTGGCCAGTTACGGCGTGGTGGGGTTCGAGAATAATGAACCGAGCATTCGAGCAGTATTCGATTTTGCTAAGAGGATGGACATTCGAACGATTGTGGCGGAGCCGGCCTTTGATGACTTTTCGCTCATCGAAAAAATGGTGAAGAAATACAACATCCGCGTTGCCATTCACAATCATCCGGAGCCGTCCAAGTATGCCCGGCCAGAGATAGTTCTAGAACATGTGAAAGGACTGGACGAGCGCATCGGAGTATGTGCCGATGTGGGTCACTGGGTGAGAACGGGGGTGGATGTTCTGGAGGGAATCAGAATGCTGAGAGGAAGAATTTTCGATATTCACCTGGAAGACCTTGATACATTTGGTTCCAAGGACGCCCGCACAGTTCCTTTCGGTCAGGGTGTAACCAATGTTCACGACCTCCTGGCGGAGTTGACTCTGCAACACTTTGACGGCATCCTCGCCATCGAGCAAGAGCAGGAAGACGAAGCCTACAATCCGTCGCCGACGATTCGCGAGGGGCTGGAATATATCGATGGTATCACGTATTACAAGGGTTATGAAGAACTGATCAGCTTCCGGCACGGCAGGTACTCCAAACATGGCTGGAACCACTACGGCCCAGGTTACTTCGAGTTAGACAGGGAAACGGGTGTCCTTAAATCGCACGGCGGAATGGGACTCTTTTGGTACAGTGGAAAAAAGTTTAAGAACTTCGTGTTGGAACTCGATTACAAATGCTCTGACCCCAGGTCCAATTCCGGGATCTTTCTGAGAGTTCCCGATGTGCCGGTGAGTGACGAATACATTTATCACTCCTTTGAGGTGCAGATCAATGATGCGGGCAAAGGTATCCATAAGACAGGGGCTGTCTATGACGCTGAATCTCCAAGAGTTGACGCATCCAATCCTACTGGGGAATGGAATCATTTTAAGATAACTTTCAAGGGGGGAAATATCCAGGTGGAATTGAATGGTAAAGAGGTCATTGACTGGATGGCCGAACCTAGAGGTAAAGTCGCAGATATTGCCAAGGAGGGCTACATTGGCCTTCAGAACCACGACTGGGACATCTCTGTCTCCTTCAGGAATATCTTTGTGAAGGAGCTGGAATGAGGATCACGGCTGCCGAATCTTCATCCCGGAACTCTTGACCCACCTGAACTGACCCTTTTCCTCCCGCAAGATCAAAAACGCTTCCACGCCATCGATTAATTCCACAAGTTGGAGTCCTTCTTTTTCGCCCATGACCATCAGCGCCGTTGCCAGGGCGTCGGCATCCGTACAGTTGGGTGCGGTCACGGTGGCTGAGGCGACCTGAGTTTGGGCAGGATAACCCGTCCTCGGGTCGATCACGTGGGAGAATATCTCTCCATCAATTTCAAAGAAATTCCTGTAGTCGCCGGATGTGGCCGCGGCGCCAGCCTCCAGCTCACAGACCCATTCGAAGCCTTTCCCTGCATCGGAAGACAAATCAGGGCCCTCGATAGCGATAATCCATGGTTGGTCTCTCTGGTTCTTTCCCCTGACGCGAACCTCTCCCCCGATTTCCACCATCATGTGGGCAATGGCAAGAGATTGGAGATAGTCGAAAACGGCGTCCACGCCGAAGCCCTTGGCGATTGCATTGAGATCGATTCTGACGTATGGATCCGTTTTGGTGAGTCTGTTATCCTGGAGATTCAGCTTCTGGTACCCGACATGAGAAAGGTGCTTTTCAACATCAGAAGGAGTGGGAAACGAACTGGGGGTGTCTGCCCCCTGTCCCGGGCCAAAACCCCAGAGAAAGAGAAGAGGAAAGACGGTGATGTCGAAAGCACCCTTAGTCAATCGCGACCAGTGTAGGGCTCTTTCAACCACATAGGCGAACTCTCTCGACACTGGGAACGGGTCTATCGATTGGGAATTGTTGAAGGCGGTGATCTCGCTGTTCCATAAGTAGATGGACATCTGCCGGTTGACCTCGAGCAAGACCGAATCGATCTTTGCTTTCAGCGAATCAGGTGATACCGTTAGAGAGGAAGTGGGACGGTACTTCACGTGATAAGTGGTACCCATGGTCCTTCCTGCAAGGGTGATCTGATGGTTCGCTTCGTCGCAGGACGAAACCAGGAGCAATAAGATGGCAACAGAAAATATTGGCCTAACCATGGGACAATCGAGTCAAATTCATTAAGAACATAGCTTCGCCAATTGATCAAAAAAGGCTAAGAATGCAGCTAACCCAAGTTTAATGGAATATTTATTTAATTGTAATAGTAACATTTAGTTAGTGAATCATCATGGTCACTACATATTTTCATACGCTTATTTTATTAAGTCTCAATGGTTTTGATTCAATAGTTCTTCCCAAACTCCAAGATCACGCTGCACGCTTTTCACGTCCTGTGGAATGCAGGTTAGCCTGCAAAACTCGACGATATTGTTACAGAACTGAATATGATGAAAACTATTTGAATATAGTTTCTTTTTTAACATACCATTGGTTAGTTGTGTTTGGCACTTCGGTAGATAGGTTCATAGCACTCCAAGATCACTGGAACCACTCACTTCTTCCTATCCTTGCGTCAATGTTATGGTTAGGTGTATGCGAGAATAATCGTCCCTCACAAAAGTAACTATGTCTGGATCAAAGAAATCTCCAACCGTAAAGCCTGTTGAATCAGTAAATGTTACAATGGTTGAATTGTAAGCAATACGCATGCTGATCCTAAAAATTGAAACCTCAAAGTCCTCTACTTGAAGTGTCAAATCACCTTCATCTCCGACACCGATGGAAACATTACTTGGAGAAAAAGCCATTGTAGGTATAGTCTCCTCAGGTTCTATGGATTCCTTTTCACAACTTATAAAGAGAATTAGCTATATAGGGAAGAACGTAAAGTATCTCATTTTCACCCCCCTACTTCATTAAGATCATTTTTCGGGTTGCACTCCATTTTCCTGCTTGTATGCGGTAGAAATATACCCCACTACTGAAATGGCCTGTGTCTAATGTAATCGTGTGAATACCAGCATCATAAGGCTGATCATTCATTGGTTCAATGATTATTTGCCCCAAAAGATTGTAAACTGTCAGCGTGACATGTTGATCTTCAGGCAATGCAAATCTAATAGTGGTTCTGGGATTGAAGGGATTGGGGTAGTTTTGTTCTAATACGAAAGAAGTTGGGACATCGGAAATCTCGGGGGCCAAAAGCCTGTTGTCATAATGATAAAATATGTTTGTAGAGTCACCGGTTTCAGCTACAAAATGAAGGACACCGGAATCCAGCTCATACGCTTCGATGCCCTCCATCTCAGGTCCAGATGGAACATTGAATACAGGGTTGACCGTACCAGAGGCGATTTCCACTTCATATACATAATCACCATTGTCACAAGCGAGATAGAGAAAATCTCCCAAGAAAGCGCCGCCCTGAACCCGAGAAAGCGTGAGATTCAGAGTCACTTCGTCTATAAGATCAAAGTATTTATCCCCATCCCAGACATATAATTCATAGACATATAATTTATTGACACCATTGAACTCTGATGAGTAAAAATAGCCCGTTCGAGGATCCACTGCGATCCAGGGGAAATGGGATTGGGGTACTTGCACAAAATCTCCAGTGAAATTGAGGCTGTCGGCATCATAAATACCAATGATCGGCTTGACATAGGATACATCTTCAATGGGCGCATAAAGCTTACCCACAAAATAGGCAATATCTCCAATATGATTGTAGCCCTGGTCCTGTAGAAATCCCGGGATAGGATTTTGAGTACCATCTTTTTCAATTAACATGTTAAAATTTGAATCGGTTTTATAGAGCCCTCCCCTGGAGGAGAAATACCAAAAAACCCCATCAGTAGCCACACCTTGCGAAAAACGCCCATCTACTCCGTCTTTTGCTTTCTCAAACCAATTGTTTTGTGCGGCAATTGGATTGTTGCTTAGAAATAAGATAGTTATCCAACCGAGACTAAGAAAATACAATGCCTTGGTCACACTAAGCCTTTCTCAAAAAGGAATCTATGAATCAACTATCTCAATAACAGTAGCTTACGAGTATAAACAAAATCCCCGGATCGAATCCGGTATAAATATATGCCGCTGGCAATATTCCTGCCAAAATTGTCTTTCCCGTCCCATTGAACTTTATGGAATCCTTCCTCTTGAACATCATCCACCAAGGTCCTTACTTTCCGGCCTAATATGTTGTAGATATGAATAACTACACGTCCCGAAGCTGCGAGGGAATATTGGATGGTAGTTTCCGGATTAAAGGGATTGGGGTAATTCTGCAACAAAGAGTAAGTATAAGGCGAATTAGTTTCGTCTGGCCAAAAAGCAATTGCAGTAATCACCTCCGGAAATCTAAAGACATCCCCCGATCTAAAGGGTTTGGTTGTCTTTATTTGAAATACATCCCCTTCCCCAGGAGCGACCCCGTCGCCCGTTCCTGTGGTATCCATCAACGTCACGAGCCATGTTTTTTCTTCTGAACCTTCAAATATCTCCCGAATCCTGATTCGCTCCATCGATGACCAGAAACCATCACCATTGCGATCCTGAAACCTAAAATTGGCAGGTCGATTCTCGGTAATATTCACGACCGTAAAATTGACATCTACAGGAGTCGAACTCGAATCCGTACCTATAATCTGATCAAAAAACTCAATTTCATAATCTGCTGGG
>JADFPG010000106.1 GCA_022562455.1 Fidelibacterota bacterium
TTCGATTCGAAGTCCGTGGACTTTTTCGCTTCCTCGCTCGGCGCAGGTTTCATCCGGGACGTTTGCGTTCCGGTTCCGCCGAATTTCACGATGTGCGTGTTCACCTCGATAGGCGCTTCTTTGGCGCCCACGCTCTTGACATCGATGAAGGTCCGCAGGCATTTGTTCTTGCAAAAGTAACAGCGCGTATTCTCGTCGCGCGTGGTGCGGTACGTAATAGACTTGACCGCCTCCAATCCGATAAAGGTCGTCCGCCGCCCCAGTTCATGATACAGGCGATGCGACTCGAAGGCGCAGCCAATCGCGCCCGATTCGCCGCAATGTTTGTGGACGATAACGTTCGCCTTGACACCGGCGGCGCCCAGGCGGCTCTCGATAAAGTCCCGCTGCGACTTCACCGCGGCAAGGTTGTGTTGCGTCCCCCCTTGGAGGATGAAGGTCGACCCCAGCTTGGCGAGATTCGGTATCTGCGAAACGTAGAGCCAGATATTCTTCGGCAACACCGACGCGAGGCCGGCCATAATTTCATTCGGACTCCAACCCTGCCGCTGGAAGTCTACAATGTCCGATTGCATAAACACGGCGCAGCCGTAGCCGAACTCGGGCATCCCTTCGGCCTTGAAGGCTTCGTCCGCGTAGTCGTACACGCTGAAGCCGAAATCCTTCGCCGTCGATTGCAGGAAATACCCGTTGCCCGCGGAACATTGCGTGTTGAGCTTGAAGTCCTTGACCGCGCCGTTCTTGAGCATGATCACTTTGATATCTTGACCGCCCACATCGCAGATCACATCCACATTTTTGTAATAATGGAGGGCCGATTCAGTGTGGGCAACCGTCTCCACAATACAAGCATCCGCTCCAAGCACGTCCTTCAAAACGTCTTTAGCGTACCCAGTGGTACCTGTTCCAAGGATTTTGAGGGTAGCACCCTGGAGTTCAACCTGTTCTTTGAGATTGGCAATGATCTCTTTTGTGTCCTCAATGGGATTTCCCTTTGATAATTGGTAAGCCTTTACAAGGATATTACGGTTTTTATCCAGCAAGACACCTTTCGTAGATGTGGAACCGCCATCCATTCCGATAAAAGCTTCCACTACTTGTCCGGAATAAAATGTGGCCGGGATAAAGGGTTCTTTTGTGTACTTTCTTATAAAGGCTTTATATTCCTCATCTGACTTAATCAAACCTCTGCTTGAACCCTTTTTGTCCTTGAGCCGCCCTGTATTGATATAATGTTCCAGATCCGTGAAACCGGTATATTGGCCCACATTGCTTTCTTCTTCTAGGCCAAATTCCACAGCACCAATGGCTGCAAAATACTGGGCATTATCCGGCACTCTAATAAGAGATTTCGGGTCAACCCCGTCAGGAAGTGGAAAATCCCTTTCTTTCCAAATCAGCGGTATGTTTTCTTCCCATGCTTCTCTCATCCCACGGATGTAAGTATTCGGACCGCCTAAAAGCAGCACGTGAGGTCTTAATGTATGACCCCGTGTCAGAACAGAAAGATTTTGACCTACAATCGCTTCGAACAGGCTGGCCATGAGTTCCTCATTCGGAATGCCCTGTTTTTGAAGACTATTAATATCTGTCTCTGCAAAAACCCCGCATTTACCAGCAACGTGGTGGAGCCTTATCCCATGGTAACGCTGATTGCATAACTCATCAGTCGAAATATGCAACTTGGCGTTAATCTTGTCAATAACAGCTCCGGTTCCTCCGGCACATTTGTCGTTCATACTCGGAATTTTCTTCTTCCTGCCGGTTTCAGGATCTTCCTTGAAAATAATGATCTTTGCATCCTGACCGCCTAACTCGATAACAGATCCCGCTTCAGGATGTAGTTTCTCCACTGCCAAACATACAGCGTTCACTTCCTGAACAAATTTCGCTCCGAGGTGCCGACCCACATTCTTACCACCGCTTCCCGTGATGAAGACCCTAATATCAGTGTCACTAATGCTGGGTAAATCCACCTCGATCCGCTTCAGGAATTCCAGAACTTTCTCTGGTTGTTTTGCTTCGTGACGTTGGTAATCCCGCCAGAGAATCTCATCATTTAATGAGTCCACCAACACCATCTTGACTGTGGTGGATCCCACATCAATTCCCAGATAATATCGTCTATTCTCATGTAATTTATTCATTGTACGTTTTGTATTTTTCAGATTAAGCAGTTGCAAATTTTCTGTCTAGCAAGTCAGAAACATGTAATATAAAATTAGCTGCTGTTCCCACAATTCCTTCTGTTTTTGGAACCTTATACATCGGTCGTTTCAGTTCCGGATGATCTTCCACGTATACTTTCATGTCCTCTAATGATTTGCCTGTTCTGGCCAAGGCTGATTTGAATTCCTCCTTTGCTTTCACCCGGGCACTTCCGAGAGCCATTTGGACACGGCTGTGTGCATTGACTTCTCCTTCACCGGATGTTTCAATCGGCAGATATATCATATCTTTAAACTGCTCAACCACCGCTACTTGAGCTCCATCGGACTGTGAACTTGGCATGCAACCGAAAGGTTTAAGACTGAGGACCATATGAGCCATGTTTTTATTGGAGTAATAAATATTTTTTGCCACCTCCAAATGACCTTCACCCCCGGCAGCACGGGTATTATAGAAGGGATGTCCGAGCCGTTGAAGTTCATATTGGTCGACCAATTCATGAAGGGTACCGCCTAAGGCTTCCTGCAGTCGGGTGTATTCCCGCTTAAAGATTTTCTCTGCTATTGTCATTGTACCAATTTTCTTTCGGTAGTGTAGCTCATTGGCAAGTCTCTTGTCTAGCCGCCATACTTGCGCCTCAACGTCATCTTTATTGATTCCCTTTCGATCTTGGACTTTTTGCTTATACTGTGCCATTAGATACATAATCCATGTTCCAATGGGTTCAACCAGAACTTCAGAGTTTTCACCCTCCAGAAAACGGAACATATTGAAATTCCCATCTCCTTCTGTGAGTTGTGCCCAGAACTCTCCCGTAATCTTCACGATCGGCTTTACTCGGAATCTGTCCACTTCAATTTCATTAAAATTATCCCGAATTTTGTTTAAAGCATGGATATAATCTTTTCCCGCAAGTTGATCTAAGAATTTTCCAATGTAATTCACCTTTCCTTCTAGGTTTGATCCCGAAAGAAGTCGTTTCCAGATTCCGTTAATTTCAAAACGACGCTTATCCCGCATTACGTCATGCATAAATTCAAGGGTGTGATTCATAACTTCATCTGTCTTCCCCCTGTCCACTTCAAAAGGCCGAATCTGGTAGCCTAGTTCATTTAACATATCACCCATGTTGAATGCACTAATGACACTGAGAAAAAAGTCTAAGTTCATATCCAGACCTGCTTCCATTTCGCTTTGATCTAATCCTCCTGACTGTTGAAAGAGAATTACTCTAAAACCATCAAAACCTGAATTTCGGAGAGCCAATCGATATTCCGCTTCGTACATTCCAAAACGACATGGTCCGCATGCCCCTGCCGTCAGTAGTATATACCGATCAATAATTTCCTCTCGGTTTATTCCTTTTTCTTCCAGGTTTTGGAGAAATTGAATCAGATTTCCAACCGTAAAATACGTAGGGTTACATTGACCATTATTTCCGTATTCCTTCCCTAATTGGAATGCTTTCACATCTGGGGTAGGGATTGCTTCGCACTTATAACCTAAACCTCGAAGAACTCCTTCGATAAGGTGTTCGTGTCTCCAAGTCATTCCTCCAAATAGAAGGGTTGTTTTTTCACGCTGATCTGATGTAAATAAATTTTCTTCAGGTCGGGCAAAATGCTGAATATTATTTGATGTTATTCCTGCTTCTTTTTCCAGACGCATTCTTTCCTGCTCTAATTGTATCTGGATATATTTTTCTATATCGAAATTATCGCTGTTTTCAATTGTGGGAGCCTTGGCATTATTACTTGTTTCCTGAAATTTAGTTGATTGCATTTCCATATTAAATTCCTTATTATACACTTAATCCGCCATCAATTACATAGCAGAGTTAATTAAAGAAAATATGATTTGTTATGTTCGGAAAAGAGTGGCAAAAAGTATGCCAAAAGATATATTGGTTCGATGCTCGACGAGATAATTGCTAATCTGTATCGAAATCTTTTATAAGTGTCAGAATATTATTTCACTACTGCATGAATTTTCTTGCATCAATTTTGAGGAGTTTTAGTTTATGCTGAAGGTACTGGCGCTTCATTCCAAGGAAATCGGCTGCCTTTGAAATATTCCCATTAGATCTTATAAGTGATTCGGTAATTAAGTTAGTTTCCAGTTTAATAACATAATTTTGTTTTGCTTCCTGAAAGCTCCGTCCCCGAAGATAATATCCCCGTTTATGCTGTCCATGGATCTGTGTACGAAGGGTGTTAAGATCCAAAGAATTTTCTGAAAGAACTACGGTACTCTCGAATACATTACGAAGCTCACGTATATTTCCAGGCCAAGAGTGAGATAGAATCAAATCCGATGCTTCTTTAGTCATTTCCAAACTATCCTTATCATAAATCGATGAATACATTTTTAAAAAGTGATTTGATAAAAGCATAATATCTGCTCCCCTTTCTCGTAGGGGCGGCATTATAATTTCAATCACTCGGAGTCGGTAATAGAGATCTTCCCTGAACAGCTCCTTTTCTATAAGCCGTTGGAGATTATAATTGGTAGCGGAGATAATCCGGACATCTACAGGAATTGATTTGGTCGACCCTACTGGAGTAATTATTTGTTCCTCTAAAACGCGTAGAACCTTCGCTTGGGTTTCCAGGCTCATATCCCCAACCTCGTCAAGGAAGAGAGTACCCCCATTTGCAATCTGGAATTTTCCTTTCGTATCTTTTATCGCCCCTGTGAAAGCCCCTTTCGCGTAACCAAACAACTCACTTTCTATTAGTTCCCTGGGGATTGCAGCACAATTCAAAATTAATAATAGGTCATCCGACCGACTGCTATGTTTTTGGATTAGTTGAGCCACTAAATCTTTCCCCGTTCCGCTTTCCCCGGTGATTAAAACCGAAACATCTGTATTTGCTACCTTCTCAATAATCTCATGCACCTTTTTCATGGCTTCACAATTCCCAATCAAGAGAGGTTCGGTTTTTCTTGAAATGACGTTTTTTAAACGTCTGTTTTCCCGCTGCAAAAGAATCTTTTCACTTGCTCGAGAAATAATCAATCTGAGCTCGTCCAGATTAAACGGCTTCGCTACATAATCAAAGGCTCCAGCTTTCATAGCTTCCACGGCTATCCGCTCCGATCCATAGGCAGTGATCATTACAAAAAGAGGAGGATACCTAAGGGCAAGAGTTTTCTTAAGAACTTGGAATCCCCCTCCTTTCGGCATATTTATATCCAATAAAACGATGTCTGGTTGATCTGATAAAATTTTTTCCCATGTTTTCAGTCCATCATCAGATTCTGTTATCTCATATTTTTTACTTAGTGCTCTTCTTAATCCTTCCCGAGCTGTTGGTTCATCATCTGCGATTAATAGTTTCAACTTATCCATTTTCTGATTTTTCCTTAAATTATCGGTAAAATAATTTTAAACTCTGCACCACCTAGGGAATGATTCCTAATCGATATTTCTCCATTCATAAGAGAAACTTTCTCTTTAACAATTGATAAACCCAATCCAACACCTGTTTTCTTGGTTGTATAAAACGGTTTAAAAATATCTGTCAGTTTATCATCCATAATTCCTGGACCTGAATCTTTCACTATTATCGCTACATTTTTACCGATGACAGAAGTCTCCACCCAGACCGTTCCTCCTGCTTCCGAGCATGCTTGAATCGCATTGAAAACCAAATTGAATAACACTTCTTTCAATTCGTGCAAAGTTCCCATGATTTTTACATTTGATTCAGACTTCAATTCAATGTTTACATCATTCAGTTGAGCTTCCTTCCTGAGAAGGATTAACACATCTTCCAACACTTCATCGACTCCCACAGGTTGAAAGTCTGTACTTTCCCGCCCGGCATATTTCACAATCCCCGATAGAATCCGGTTCAAGTGACTTATTTCCCTTTCGATGGTTTTGAGGTCATGTTTCAAATCATCCCCCCTTGGTAGTTCTTCTTGCATTACCTGAACTAATGTATTCATTGCGCTTAGGGGGTTTTTCACATCATGCGTAATGCTGGTGGCTATTTGACCCAAAGAGGAGAACTTTTCCTGTTCGATTATTTTGCGCTGCAAAGTTAATCGTTCTTCGACCAGCTCTGCGTTTCGAATATACACAGCCAATTGATTCGCCAATGTCTTTATCAAGTGGACTTCGTTTGCCGTGATTTTCCGGTCTGCTAATTTACTACCGACGCAAATGAAGCCCCAGATAACGTTTTCATCCCTGACGGCTACAATCATTTCATAGCCTGAATCGATAAATTCATCATACGCATTGCCATAACAGTTATGATTAAATAAGACTGGTTCAGTAAACTCATCAAAAAAAGATATTATCGCTGTAAATTTTTTGATCTTGGGATTCGACATGAGGAGGATCTTAAAACGTTCTACATTTAAAGTGTTTTGCAATTGAGAACTCATTTGAGATAAAACCGTTTTTATGCTCAAAGACGACTTTAACTGTTGACTAAACTTGTGTATAATATTCCTGTGTATTTTGGTTTCTTTGAAAAAGAGTGCATTCACCCTGTTCTGAAGACGTACACGGACAGGATGAAACAGTACAATAAGTCCCATAAGAAGAAGTAATTCCACAAACTGGACATTGACCACAGGAAATTGTGAGAGATATTTTGAAATATTACGAACCCCGAATTGATAAATAAGTACTACAATACCAGCCAAGAGAACATAAACGATGGATGGACGGACGAAAACAGTAATGAAGTGATATCGAACACGAAAGTAAGCCAGTAATAAACCGTGGTATAAAGCGATAGTAAGAAATAAAAGACGAAATATTGGTGTTGTGGTATACGTTAAATTCAGATTCCATAGGGTAAAGATAGAAGCAACAGATAAGATCAATAGAAAAATACCGTTGATATAAAAATAATTCTGGTACCTCCTCCACCTGGGCAGGTGTACCAGTTTAAGAGAATACACACCAGAAACTGCACAGCTTATTGCGATCCATACAGTAAATAAATTCATATGGTTTATATTTATGTTTGAAGGTATAATAGGCCAATTATTGTCTAACCCACTAGTCGCCATCAATATAAACCCGATTATAAAATACACGCCGATTAGATGAAGAATCGAAAATAGAATATTGTGGATTCGGTTGTAAGTAAGCAGGTTTGAATCATTATCTTTTGTATGATAATAGTTACCATATGTATGAATTAATAATGATGGAATAAATGCGAATCCAACTAGTGAAATAACCCATCCTGTCAAGTAAATTTTTACTGCGGCTTCTGTAACAAGCACTAACGTGAAGACAGCAAGAAAATTCCCAATAAAATACAGTAAGAATGCCAAGGATGTATAACCAACAACTATCGTTCCATAATTCTTCTGAAACTTTTTAAATAATATATTTACAACTAATACATGAAGTATAACTCCAAGAAAGGATACTACTATCGCTCCAACATCAAGGATATTAAAATTAAACTGTGCTGCAAGATTCATCTGGCAGTAGATTACGAAAATGTTAGTAGAAATACAAGTAAATCATCCAATCTTGAATTCAACTATTAAGTGCCTGCCTTGTCGGCAGACAGGCAACTCAAACAATGTTTGTAGAGAAAGCGGAGCTGCTGTAGGCTCTCTCCTTTTCTTTCAGACAAAAATGAGGAGCACAAATGAGACACTACCCGCCTGCGTGACTACGGCGGGCAGGCAAGCAGCTCACGCTGGAACAAAGATACGGAATTTATACATTGCTTAAAACAGGACATAAACAACCAGAGATTGCTAAAACCATTGGCGTCCACAAATCCACTGTAAGCCGGGAATTAAGACGGAACCTCGGTAAGCGTGGTTATCGATATAAACAGGCACATGCCAAGGCTAAAGAAAGACAAGAAGATAAAATCAGTCCACGTATTGATGGAAGTACCTGGGCTTTTATTGAGACCTTGATCAGGAAAGATTTGTCCCCTGAACAAATCCATGGTTGGCTTAAAGAAAACATGGACATTTCTGTAAGTCATGAATGGATTTACCACTATATCCTTCAGGATAAACACACAGGTGGAGACCTTTATACTCATCTACGGTGTCGGAAGAAAAGAAGGAAGCGTTATGGAGCTAATGACCGACGGGGGAGTATCAAAAACAGGGTCAGTATTGAGCAAAGGCCTGATGTGGTTGAAGAACGAAGTAGAATAGGCGATTGGGAAGTGGATACCATTATTGGAAAGCAGCACAAACAGGCCCTTGTGTCTCTGACGGAAAGAAAATCCGGACTTGCACTCTTTTATAAAGTGGAACGGCGAACTAAGGGAAAAACAGAAAAGGCAATAAAACAGTTGTTGAGTCCCATTGCAAATAAAGTACATACCATTACATCTGATAATGGTAAAGAGTTTGCAAATCACGAGACGGTCGCAAAAGAGCTGAAGTGTGACTTTTATTTTGCTCATGCGTATTCTGCCTGGGAAAGAGGCACAAACGAAAACACCAATGGTCTTATCAGACAGTACTTTCCCAAAAACAGGGACTTTAGAACAATAACCGATAAAGAGTTAATCCATGCAATGAAAAGACTGAACAACCGACCTAGAAAAAGACTTGGGTTCAAAACACCTAACCAAGTATTTTTTGAAGAAGAATTAACTGTTGCCTGTCTGCCGAACAGGCAGGCACTTACTACTTGAATCCAGCATGATGGTTAAATGAGAGGGTACAACTTTATCCAAAAGAATACGATATTGGGTAATTTGTAACAAAAGTTGCTCATAATATTTCCTTGGTTTATTGTTTATCGGAATTTACTACTTTAATATTGTGCAAAATCGACTTAGCTTCACCTGAATCAATAATAAATCGAAAGATTTCAAAACAGACTTGTGGAAAGTAATTCTGATTAATTTTGTATGAGATAATGAAAACACACCTTACAACGTTACACCTTTGCATTACACTCTCTGTATCTTTGATCTATTCACAAGAGACAGACTCAACCAATATTCATTCGAGGATAGATTCGCTTTCTGCATTGGATAAAGACGCAGATCAGTATGTTGAGGAAATCCGGGATACGATGGTTGTGGATCTTTCCGGAGAGGAGTATTTATCCATCGATGAAGAATTTGGTACTCATATACTGGCAAAACCATGGTACAGGAATATGACTGTTTCGGGTTTTGGGGGAATGGGTTATCTAAAAACGGGGGCGGCAGGAACAAGGCGTAATGGCGGTTTTCTCATAAAAGAGGTATCACTTTTTTTGGAACAGGATGTTTGGAGTGACATAACTTTTTTTGTTGAAATTCAGACAAACCGCCTTGGTCAGGATAGTACATTATTTATAAGAACGGGTGAGGTATACATTCATTTTCGCAATTTAACAGAAATACAAGGCAAGAGTTCATTAGGACTAAAAATTGGCCGTTTTGATATTCCATTTGGTGAAGAATATCTTTGGCAGGATGCAAAGGATAACCCTTTAATCTCCAATTCCGCATACTACCCGTACGGATGGGATGAGGGCGTTTTATTTTATGGCACAATCTCCCGAATCAATTGGATTTTTTCCATCATGGATGGGACTTACCAGCGCAGTGTAGAGGATCATCCAAGCAAAGCCTGGACTGGGAAAATCAATCCCGATTTATGGAATAGATTTTATTTAAGTATTAGTCTGATGACAAATGGTTGGGCTAATAAAAGTGCTATTGAATTTGGGGAAAGCCATATTGAACCTGTAGGTTTACACTATTCTTCCACCAATGGAAAAAGTCCCAATGATAAAGTCAAATCCAATTTGCTTGAAATTGATGTAAAGTATCGTTTGGGAA
>JADFPG010000107.1 GCA_022562455.1 Fidelibacterota bacterium
CCTGCAACTGCAGACTCTCCGGAAGATTCATGGTTAACTGCATGCCTTTATTAGTGAATTGGGAAATATATTCATCAGAAACATGTTCGATTATTTTCACTAAATCAAGTGTGATGAGTTCTATTTTTTCCCCTAAAGAAACCTTAGAAAGTACGGATGTGTTATCAATAACCTCCAGCAGTCTGTTGGAGCTATCCCTGATTCCGGTCACTAATTCATTATCACTATTCTCTTCCTGGAGTAACTCCGAAAATCCCTTAATCACCCCCGCGGAGTTTCTCAAATCATGAGAAATAACATCCAGCAGTGTCTCCTTCAGTATATTGGCTTCCATTAACTGCTCCGAAAGCAGGCGATGTTTTCTTTCCGAACTTATTAATTGTGCTTCGGCTTCCTTGCGTTCGGTAATATCACGATAAATGGCATATACTGCCAATACGCCTCCCTTATAATTTATTGGAGAACCTAGAATGGATACAGGTATGTCAGATCCATCCTTTTTCCTGCGGATTGCTTCGGCAAAAATGCGCCGCCCGGCAAGGACTTCATGAGCAAGTTTTTCAGCATTTTTCAGTTGTTTACGATCGGTCAATAATCCATCGATATTTTTACCCCTGATCTCTTCTTCCGTATATCCGAATAATGATGTGAATTCAGGATTAATATGTAAAATATTACTTTTAGTATCTACCAAAGCCACTGCTTCCGGGGAGTTTGTAAATAGTTCTTCAAGATACATTTTCTCTACTTCTAATTCTGTGAGCGCCTGTTTATGCTCAATGGATAGGGCAATCTGTTCGGAAACAAAGGTCAGGATCTTTAAATCACTTTTAGTGTAAAGATCTGGGTCATCATAACTGTTAACTGCTATGGCCCCAATCACCTTGGTCCCCACCGTTAAGGGTGCTCCCATCCATATTTCAGGCAGTGTTCCAACGACGTCTATTTCACCTTTGCCGGCATATGCTTTTATATTCTTTTTACTTAATAATAATGGCTTGCCTGTTTTCATAATATATTCTGTAAGACCTTTACCCATAGGCCGGGCAGAGACAGGAAAATTATCTTTTGAATCCCGATAATATGGAAAGGATAATAAATTTACCTTTTCATCATAAAAAGCAATATAAAAATTGGTAACATCCAAAACCTTGCTCAGACTTTGGTGAATTGATTTATACAATGCATCTAAATTTTTAGTTTTATGTGTAGAATCTGAAATTTGGTAAACAACGGCTTGCATTCGATCTGCACGCTTACGTTCTGTCATATCCCTCCAAACTGTATGAATGATTGGAGTCTCACCATTGCCGGGAATGGAAGTAAGCAATACCTCAACGGGGAAAACTTCACCGTCTGCTTTTTTATGATCCCATTCAAATCGGTGACTGCCCTTTTCAAGAGCTATTTTCATCATTTCATCTGCTTTTTCCAATGAGGGTCTACCATCCGGTTGCACTTCCGGAGATAAAACTGAAGGATGAGTATTTAATAATTCTTTTTTGTCATTATAACGAAGCATTTTTACCGTTGCCTGGTTGCAGTCGACAAAATTTCCATCTTTAATAATTAAAATAGCATCATCCGACTTTTCAAATAAATCCCTGTATTTCCTTTCGCTTTTACTTAACTCTTGACGTCTTATGACTAAAAGGCGGATGACATAAGCGAAAATACCTGAGAGAAAAACACTCATAATTAGAATAATTTTATTTACATAAGAAGAAGTTTTGTCAAATAATTCCGGTCTAGGACTTAGGGATACAATCCAATTCCGATTCAAAATTGAAACAGGATAATCACTGGTAATGGAATGAACATTATCCACAATATCATCTCCAACAAAATAAAATTCACGATTATCTTCCTTAAGATGCAAATAATAATACTTGTCTATCTCTTGTTTGAAATAATAATGTATAAAATCATTTATTTTAAATACTCCGTTCAAATACCCTTCTAATCGCCCCTCCCTGATCAATGGGAAATACGTCGCAATCCCCAACCCGCCTTGCCAAAGTTCTAAGGCCTGAGTGGCGCAATCAGCGCCGGTACTTTCAGCTAAAATAAATGTTTCAGCTGCAAAAGGATGATTGTGTAAATCCTTATTCTTTGCTTCGATATTTGGCGCCTCTGGGTATACCCATCTAATGATACCATTTGTATCTATATAGTTAATTGCCTGAAAACCGGGGAAGCTATTTATCAGCGGAAGAACCATCTTTTCAAATTTAATACGTGTATTGATATTGTTTTCAAGCCATTCTCTACGTAAGAACTTTATAATTTCCAGATGCGTTTCAAGCCGCTCTTCTAAATGGGTGGCTACCAGATCAGTGACCAGTTCCGTTTTTAAGGTAATATCCTGTATTTTTTGGTATTCAAAAAATTTCCAGACACTAACGGATATAAAAACCAGGACCAAAAAAACGAGGATTGGTAATACAACATCTTTCCTAAAGAGTTTATTATTCATTGAAAAGCCCTCTCCGGAAAGGTCTGTGGAATACAGGATGTAATCGGACTCCCGACCTTCGTTAATATCACCTTTAGAAGGTGGTATGTAACATTTTGTGGTTTACTTTTGGTCATATTTCCCACCTTCTAAAGGTAGATAAGGACGAGATGCTTAACATATCACGAATCTTTGTTGGAGAAATATTTACTAATCATGTCCAGCAAATCCGCCTTTTTAATTGGTTTTGCCAAGTAATCGTTGCATCCTGCGGCTATACAATTATCCCTGTCTGCAGTAAACGCATGTGCTGTGGTGGCAATGATGAACATATTCGGCCATTTGCCTTCCTTGCGTATATATCTGGCTAAATCCAACCCATCTTCCCCGGCTTCAAGGGATAAGTCCAATAATATGATATCTACATGTTGATCCATCAACTTTATTTTAGCTCCAGTAACAGATACGGCAAAATCGACTTCATAAGTATTCCGTAAGTAATAGTTCATTAACATTTGTGAATTCATATCATCCTCAACAACCAGCACCAACGGTTTTTTCTTATCTGCCATCACGAACTCTTATCCTTTTTCGATTTCTTAACCTCGAGGTTTTGAATGCTTATCTTATGGGGATTTGGAAACGTCAGGGTAAATGTGGTCCCTTTTCCCTTGGTGCTCTCCACTTCGATACCTACCTGGTTCATATCCAGATGGCGTTTTGCAATTGACATACCTAAACCAATGCCCTGGTATTTCTTCGTATAGCCCTCACTCTCCTGGGTAAAGGTCTCATATATTTTATCCAAATACTCTCGGGACATTCCGATACCCGTATCCTGGATGGTCAGGATAGCGCTCTTGGACTTTTGTCTTAACTCTACGATGATTTTCCCCTTCTCTGTATACTTGATGGCGTTATCAACAATATTGTTGATAGACTGGAAAATCCCATCCCGGTCAGCTCGAATCAACACCAGCTTACGGGTCGAATTAAACTCTAATTTCAGGTTTTTCTCTTCTGCCATCATCAGCAATTCATCCACCAGTTCTTCGATCACGGGTACTAAATTGTAGTCTTCTATTTTCATGACATAGGTTCCGGCATCAATCTGGGATATATCCAGGATCTCATGGACCGTATGCATCAGCCTTTCACCACTGGTTCTGACAATTTTAAAAAATTCCCTTTCTTCCTCACCAACCACATTGCTGGTACTTTCTTCGATTAAATCGCTAAAACCCAAAATGGTGTTTAAGGGAGTTCGTATCTCATGGGACATATTGGCCAAAAACAAGTTTTTAACTTCATTGGCCCTTTGAGCCTCATGAAGGGCTTGTTTTCTTTTTTCCTCCGCTTCTATGCGATCGGTAATATCGCTGGCAAACACGTCGTAGTATTCGGTATCAGGAGAAAGAGAAGATGTAATCGAATAGATGCGATTACCGCAGGGCATATCTTCTTGCCAGGGGATCTGTTTTTTCGTCTTTTTTATTAATTCCCGCATTATTTCCGGAACTGTCTGCCCAATGTGAAAATCCCAGTCAGAGCGCATAGATAAAGCCGGTTTGTTTGCATACAGGAGGATCCCATTCAGGTCGATGCGCATGATAGGATTTGGGTTTTCGGCGGGGAATCTGGCCAAGCTTTTAATTTCTTTCTCAGACTTCTTGCGATCGGTGATATCGCGCGATACACCCATAACTCCGATCAACTCGCCTTCGGAGTTTACCAGGGTAGACGCTGCTAATAGAGCAGGGAAAATGTCTCCATTCTTGCGCTTATTAACAATCTCCTGTAAATGCCGACCTTTTTCAACCACTTTTTTGTGAACGATAAGACCTTGTTTAACATCCGCATACAATAGGTTAATATGCTTTCCCAAAACCTCTTCTCTTGTATACCCAAATATCTCTTCAGCTGCCCGGTTAAATTCCGTAATGCGGCGCTTAATGTCCACAGCAACGATAATATCCAGAGAACTGTCAATCAAATTCTGGGAATATTCCTGAGATTCTCTCAATATTTTTTCTGCCTGTTTTTGCTCCGAAATATCCTTAGATACACCGATAAGTCCCACAGGTAACCCTTTTTCATCTTGAATGATCGAAGTAGAGAGAGTGATTGGAAATTCACTGCCGTCTTTTCTAATATTCAGCAGCTCACCATACCAGCCTCCTTCCAAAGTGGACGGGAGAATCCCTGATGTAACCTCCGGTGGATTATTTGGAGATCGGAGTAAATTAACGGATTTACCAATCAATTCATCTTCTTCATATCCATAGGTTTTCAATAAAGCCTCATTAACAAAAAGAATTTTATCATTTGTATCGGTCACACTCACACACTCAGATACACTTTTAACCGCATCAGCCAGCACAGTGATTTCTTTTTCAGTTTTCCTGCGTTCTAACTCCGCTGCAGCACGAACCGCAAAAACCTGCAGCATCGATTCTACTAAACTAATATTCCCCAACGGCTTATCATCCATTATGACCATTATACCTAATGGGCGTTGTTTGGAATCAAAAAGAGGTGTTCCTGAGTAACTTGCCACACCCATTTCCACCAAAAGATGATCTTCAGGAAATTGTTTTTGCACTTGTTTCGTATAAGTGCAATGTTTAACTCCTACTACATTTTGGCATGGGGTACCGGTCAGATCATATTCAATATTATCAACGATTACACCATGATTAGATACAGCAATTGTTTTAATGCTCTCCGTTTCTTTCCCCTCAATTAATTCGCCCACAAAGGCATACCGGACACCCAAGGTATTGGTAAGGTTTTGAACCAGTGTTTCAAAAAATAATGCGCCCGTTTCACTTGAAACTGCTTCAGCAATGTTTCTCAAAGTTTCTTCTGCTTTTTTGCGCTCGGTGATGTCGCGAACAATACCCCGAAACCCAACAGGTTTATTATGAGAACCTATTAGCAGCGTTATGGATATTTCACCATAATTTATACTTCCTTTTTTCCTTTTAATGTTGATTTCAATCGTCTGGGTTGATTTCCTGATTTTAAATATCTCGTTAAATGTTTTAAATACTTTCTCAGCGCTCTCACTTTGCATGTATTGGCGATAATTCATTCCCAAGAGCTCGTCTCGCGAATAATTCAGCATTCTGCATAAGGAATCATTGAAAAAGGTAAAATGACCTTTAAGGTCAACTTCATAATAACCTTCCTCCATGGTATCCAGTATGGAACGATACCGTTCTTCACTCGATCGCAGCTCGCCCACAGCCCTTTTCTGTTCAGTAATATCCGTAAAGACTGCCAGGGTGCCAATGTATTCACCCTCTTCAAAGCGGGGACTGCCGCTGACCATCACGTCAATCAGTTGGCCGTCTTTACGCACTAATTGCAGGTCGTAGACACTATCTTCTCCTTTCTTTCGGCGTTCATCAGCAGCCAGGACGGTGGCATGTTGATCTTTGGGAATGATCAGCGACCAGTGTTGGCCCAAGAGTTCCTTCTCCGCATATCCAAGTAAAGGTTTGGTGGCCGTATTGACATACGTCATAATCCCCTCGGTATCCAGGACCACGACGCCCTCAGTCATACCATTAAGGATACTCTCGTTGAATTTTTTCAGATGAGAAATTTCTTCATAAGCCTTCTTTCGCTCTGTAATGTCCTCCTTTACAGCAACAAAATGAGTGGGTGACCCATCTTTATCTAGGATGGGGGAAATCGATGCGAATTCCCAGTAGTATTCTCCATTTTTTTTCTTGTTGCAAAACTCACCCTGCCACTCTTTACCGGACATGAGCTTCTGCCAGAGTTCTGTATAAAATTCTTTTGATTGAACTCCTGAATTAAGAAACCGGGGATTTTGCCCCAAAACTTCCTCTGATGTGTAACCCGTGAGTTTTTCAAATTTAGGGTTGACATACTCGAGATTCCCGTCAAGATCAGTAATCATTACACTGGCCGGACTTTGTTCCACGCTTTGGGATAACTTAATTAAACGTTCCTCCGCCAGCTTGCGCTTGGTGATGTCCTGAATAGTTCCAATCATTTTGACGGGTGTCCCATCAGCATCGAAATCAAGTTTCCCAAGTCCGTGAACCCAACGTTCTTCCTGATCATTTTTTCGGATTATGCGATATTCTTTATCGAAAAGTTGATGTTCAGCTAACACATGATTCGTAAAATAATCCAGGATTTCTGACTGTTCATCAGGACGAACGATTTCAATCCATCCGGTGATATCTCTCATATAATCTTTTTCAATACCGAATAGTTTATCCAAAATATCAGAGCTGGTCCAAATGCCGGTGGTAATATCCAGTGCATAGGACCCTAGGTTTGCTACTCTTTGAGATTCTTCAAGTACGGCAGTGCTCGCTTTTAGATTTTCTTCCGCTTGCTTGCGTTCGGTGATGTCTTCCACTGTTCCTTCGTAATATCGGATGGCACCTTCTTTATCCCGAAACACTTTCGCACTTTCCTGGATATGAATCACGGTACCATCATGTTTATTCCAAGAGCTTTCAAATCCTATAACCTTATCTTCATTTTCAATACGCTTTATGAACTCATTTCTTGGGTACCCAATCTCAAAGCCTTCCTTTTCCAGATTCAGGGCACTCAATTCCTCAAAAGACGAATATCCAAGCATTTCTACCAAAGTGGGATTAGCAAGAAGTATTTTTCCATCCGGCGTTGTGCGGTAGAGACCAATTGTAGAATTTTCATAAAGACTCCGGAAACGTTCTTCACTCTCCATCAATTTATGCTCCGTCTCCTTTTTCTTGGTGATATCACGTATGATGGTGACCCGTGCGGTACCTTCTTGATAAGGAATCGATTTCCCGATTAATTCACCAACGAAGGTGGAGCCATCTTTACACAACCCAACGGCTTCATAGGGTTTTTCGTAGCCCCGCTGAACATTGTTGAGTACCAGGTCTTTTGACTCAGGCGCAGCAAAATCAAGGATGTTCATCCCTACTATCTCCTCATAATTGTACCCGAACAACTCGCAATAAGTTGAGTTTACATCCAGGATTATACCTTTGTCGTGGATGACAATAGCTTCATAGGCGGATTCAGATAGTATTCGAAAGCGGGCTTCGCTATCTTCCAGTGACTTCTCTACCCGCTTACGTTCGACTTCCAGTTTCATGTGGTGCAGACTAAAAGCAATGTCCTCGGCCAGTTCTTTAAACAGGCCCTGCTCGTTTTCATCCGCTTTTGTTCTTTCCGGCATAGCGACGCTCAGTAAACCATAGGTGCTACTGTGAGATTTCAATACAATGGTTAAATGATTATATTCCGGATAAATATCCTGAAATGGACAATTCCGGCACTGTGATGATCCTTTGCTAAAAATCACTTTTTCATTATTCAGTGCGTTTAACCCGCATATAGGCATTTCTCCCTTTTTAAGCATCTTCAGCAATAATTGAAATTTCTTTCCCCATCCCGATTGGGCGCTGTCCGTTAGTTTACCATTTTTATCCAATAGCACAATCCAGGCTCGTGAATAACCACCTTCCCCTGTGAGTATTTTACAGGCCTGCCGGATCATTTTCCAGCGATCCCTTTCCCGTACAATCAACTGGTTAACATCCCGGATTGTTTTTAACACTGTATTCGTCCGCCTGAGCAGGCGGTGGGTCATACTTCTTTCAAAAGCAATTTCTATATTAGAATGGAGTTCCCTTTCGTCAAACGGTTTCAGGATGTATCCAAAGGGAGCGCTGATTTTAGCCCGTTTCAGAATGGTCTTGTCTGCGTAAGCGGTTAAATAAATGGAGGGTATATCAAAGCGTTCTTTCAGAGTTTCCGCCAAAGTGATTCCGTCCATTTTCCCCGGTAGCACAATGTCCATGATGGCCAGGTCCGGGATTTTGGCCGCTGCTTTTTCCAGAGCCTCCTTTCCGCTGGAAGCAATTCCGGTTATCTCGTAACCCAGACGACGGAGTGTTTGTTGAAGATCCTCTGCAATGATACGCTCATCTTCAACAATAAGAATTTTTTTCTTCTTCATGATTGTTGGCTAAATAGTCAATTTTATATGTCAGAATAATACGGGTAATTCACTATAATTTACTCTTTAATTCTGAGATTAGTCCAAGGTTACGGGAACATCGAATTTCCCTCATCCTGCTTCTACTGATAGCTGTTACCTTGAGAAGGAGGTATATTATAATTCTGTGGTCTACTCATAGTCTAAATTATCACCTTCTCAAGGTAATTCGAACCTGACTTACTCAGGGCAAGCGGGGACTTATCATCCGCCGGTTGGCGGGGTTGAGTTAAGGACGATACTTTTTTTCATAAATAATTGAAAACCGGAGTATCCCGAAAATAACTGCTGACATTAATAGTAAACACATTCCAAATGTCTGTCAATTCTTCATCGTGCTGCTTAAAATATTCAAAATATTTCCGGACTGTATCGTTTCCTGTTTTTGATAAACGCTTGCTGGTTCTTCCTCCGAGGGAGAAAATGACGATATCTTTCAGGATTTCAGTGATGAAGGAAAATAAAGAATTGGAATCAGGGTGTTTTGACTCTACCCCTTTTATGATTTGAATGATTCGATGATGGTATCGATTTCATCATTTCCTTATAGTTACAAGAAAAAGTAGGTATAATTGTCTTAATATCCAATAAGTTCAGCTTGGATTTGCAGATGAACGTAGACTGTTTCATTATTAAAAACAAATTGTCCTGACACGGAACGCTGTGAAGAGAAAATCTGACTATCGGCTGGGAGCCAAGTGTTCATTAATCAAAAAAGCTTGAGATTCTGTCTCACTTCCTACCAGTCCTTTACATCATAATTCAATCGTTGCAGGGCGGGGACTTACTCGGACTTCCGACCTTCGTTAATATCACCTTTAGAAGGTAGTATGTAAAATTTTGTGAATTACTCATGGTCATTTTTCCCACTTTCTAAAGGTAATTGTGGTGATAAACCAATTCTTCCTACCTCTTACAATATTTCTCAAATGGGGCAGATGGGCGCTCCTTTAAAACGACATTTTTTTCTTACGATATAGATGTCTGCAAACCGGCAGGTTTCTAAAGCACTGAATAATCAAAATTCTAATTCCTTCTTTTCTACTTCCTCTAATTGGGGAAAGTAAGAATAGAGCATGGATTTCAGTTGATCAAACTTATAGGGTTTCTCCAAACATTTAGTAAATCCCCGATCTAAGAGACCTTGTAAATCCTCTCTCATAGTCGCAGTTACAGCAAACACAGGTATATTTTCAAATCTCGGAATTTCCCTTATTTTTTCAAATACTTCTATTCCAGTAATGCCTGGTCCAAGACTAATGTCCAATAGAAAACAATTAAATTCATGATCTTCCATTAATTCCAATGCCTCTTCACCTGTACGAGCAGTCATTAATTCAATATTTAGTTTCTTTAGTAAAAATACCAAGTAATCCAAGCATGCTGGATCATCTTCCACCACAAGGGCAATTATTTGCGTTGATTGACTGGAGTATTTTTTCATTTTT
>JADFPG010000108.1 GCA_022562455.1 Fidelibacterota bacterium
CGATAAGTACCCATCATTACGGCGGAATCTTCAGAGTCGTTACCTGCTACACCATTATCAGAGCGATGAGTGATATTCAGGTTCTCTCCAATGGTAACTCTATCCTTGATCTTAAATTCAGAATTGAAACGGGCACTGAATCGCTTATACCAGTTGTGTATAACCGTACCCTCCTGATCAAAATATCCTATGCTGGCATAGTACCTGGAAGTCTCATTTCCACCAGACAACGACAGGTCATGGTTCATGATCATGGCATTTCTCGTAACCTCATCATACCAATATGTATCAGCTGCCCATGAAGGTAGTGTTGGTGGACCACTTGAAGGTCCGTAAATAGGGTGAGTTTCTGAAGTTCCATCATTGGCATAAACCAACCATTGGAGATCAGCATACCCCTGAGTGTTTAGCATATTATCAGGTCCTGCCCCGGGATTCTGTGTACCTGCATACATGCTGTAGTTAACTTGCATTCCCGGCTTGCCTTTCTTGGTTGTAACTAAAATAACTCCGTTAGAAGCTCTTGATCCGTAGATAGAAGCTGCACCGGCGTCCTTAAGTACGGTCAATGACTCAACATCATCAGGGTTGATGGTATTGATGTCTGTAGTAGGCACACCGTCAACAACATATAGAGGGCTGTTGTTCTGGAAGGATCCAAAACCCCTTATCCTTACTTTTGCTGTCTGCCCAGGTCTTGAATCCTGTGTGACAGTTAAACCGGCAACACGGCCTTGAAGCTGTTGAGTAACATTTCCCTGCGGCATTTGGATTAAATCTTCCGATTTAACAATACTAACGGATCCTGTTATATCTTTCTTTTGCTGAGTTGCATAAGCCGTAACTACAATTTCCTCCAGCGAAGTTATTTCAGGAGCCAGCGCCAGGTCGATTGTAGATTGATTACCGACAATTATAGCTTCGGTAATGAAACCAATAGAAGAGAATACCAGGACTGCGTCCGGACCGGGAACTACAATACTGTAGTTACCTTCAACATCGGTCACGGCTCCTTGTGTGGTTCCCTGGATCACAATGTTAACTCCGGGAAGTGATACTCCTTCAGAAGTCACTTTACCTGTAACCGTTCTCTCCTGAGCGTAGGTGAAACTGATCGCAACTACAAAGAAAAGAAGAAACAATATGCTTCCTTTCCGCAATATACAATTTCTCATAATAAGTTAATTTAGGGTTAATACAATAAATCTTAGTGTCAAATATAAAACAAGATAATTTAAAAAAAATTTTTATTGAAAAAATAATAGTTTTAATGTTTTTTTATTAAGCACAGTAGTTTATTCTCAGGATCATGTCCCAACCTCTTGTTTTCCGCAATAAGGTACCAAAAAAGGAAAAATCAATCTATAATTTAAAATTTTAAAGCACAAAAGATAAAGCCATATGGCACAAATATAGGTGTTTATGTTTTAATTTTATTACATAATTAAAATTTAAATGGTTAATTTTATAAAAATATTCAGCAGCCAAAAATATCATGACAAGCCTTATTGCTGATAAAACAAAAGATAATTTTATAATTCTAATAAAAATGTTTGGGATATGAAAACCAAATCAACATTTCAAACCGGATTATTAATATTACTTGCCTGTTTATTTGCACCAATGTGCACAAATGTTTATGATGAGATTACACCAATAAGTATAGATTCGGTCGACCCCTGTATTAATCCGGTATTCTTTAGTGAGGAAATTATACCAATTTTTGATCAATACTGCAATGAACACTGTCATGCTTTATCACATAGTTTTTATCCCATTTTACCCATTTTATCGCCATCTTTGGCATATGATGAATTGATTTTTGGAGAATATGTCAATTTAGAATTTCCGGAACAAAGTATACTTTATTTAAGAGTAGAAGGTACTTCTGTTGGAATTAATATGCCCCCTCCGGGTAAATTACCACTTCAAAAAATTCAAAAGATTTTAGATTGGATCAAATGTGGAGCACCTAATAACTAAAGGGATATTCTCATAATATTTGTATAAATGCCGATCTAATGTTGACAAAAACTAATGTAATTGAGTCTTTAAAGGTCCTTCCGGATAACTTCACAATTGATGAGCTGCCAGATCATTTAGTATGCGTCCATTACATTGGAAAAGATATATACTTCGCTTGAAAAATCACTTTAATATTGGAATATTTGCAGATTTCCGTCATTTACTACGACCACCAAAAAATGTTTTCCCAGTACCTCGATTGGATGTATCCTCCTTGCATCTCCGTTTATCCTAAGACCACTTTCCACCGGCATCAATGCACTAAATCCATGACCTGTCCCCAGTAAACACCAGCCATAACTGGCATCATAACGACCGATAGAAGGTCTCACGGAATAATTGTTGCCGACCAGAACAAGGTCGCTCTTCCCATCAAGGTCAAAATCATGAACAAAAATATCGCGAACCGGGGAAAACTGGGCTATTTTGGGAAGTTCATTTATTTCAAATGTTCCATCTCCATTATTCAGGAACAGACAGGTTTCAAAAAGCACTGCTCTTCTTATGATGGATTGATCCAATTTTTCCTTTCCAAAAATATCCTTTGCAGTTTTTCCTCCAAAATCGGAATAATTGGGATACTTCTTTTTTAAGCCGGCCATCTGACCAGCCAGCTCATCCAAAGAAGCAATGGGGTAACTTATACCGTTATGATAGGAACAGATCACCTGGTCAAGCGAACCGTTATTATCAAAATCATTCACATACATTTCGACCGGTTCTTGCTTTGAAGCCTTTAGCAATGAATTCAGTCCTAAATTCCCGCCAATTAAATCCAAATCTCCATCCAGGTCAACATCGGCAACTTGTATGCAATTCCACCATCCTGATGTTTCATCCAGACCTGCTGGACCGGTTACGTCAGTAAAATGCCCCTCATCATTCCTAAAAATACATACTTTCATCCATTCACCCACCAACACCAAATCCGGGTCACCATCCCGGTCATAATCTATCCAGCATGCGTCGGTCACCATACCGGCATCTTTTAGCCCTTTCGTTCGATGATCTGTTACATCCTTAAAAATGCCATTTCCATCGTTTTCAAGAAGAAACTGACCGGGTGACAATCCATAGGCACCCGGCAGAGATCTCGAACCCACAAACAAGTCCAAATCACCATCGCCATCAAAGTCGGCCGGCCGCACACAGGATCCATTATAAGCCATAAAAGGCAATGATCCTTTTTTGCACTTATTAAATCCTCCTTTCCCATCGTTTATGAGCAGCCTGTCAGCGAGCAACGGATCCCCAACGGGTACCTCATTGCCTCCCCGTACAATATACAGATCGAAATCACCGTCTCCATCAGCATCAAAAAAGGCTGCATCTACATCTTCGGTGAAGCGGTCCTTTATAAAAAGAGGCACATGCAATGGCTTGAAAGTTCCGTCATTTTGTTGTATAAACAACATGGCTGCCTGCCCTTTTGCCCCACCCACGAACAGATCTTCCAGCCCGTCGCCATTTACATCACCAACAGCCAGAGCCGGTCCCTCCGCCGATAAATTATGAGGTATCAGGCGCTCACGGTTTAAATCCACATAAGCATCTTCTTTATGCCTGTACTCAAGTCCCGGGATCCGGAACCGGGAAAACAATTTTTCATTATCATTTTTCTGCTCATTTGTTGATGTAGGTTTCTCAGCCTTTTTCATTTCTAATGTTATAACCTGATCAACCGGCACATCATAGAACATTTGTTCCGACCGGTCCGGCCAACGCACAACAAGTGAATCAATCACATTCGTTGGCCCCAATCCAAAATGTAACACATCGGAGGTGGCGGACATAAATCCCCTTGTTGCAAATTGCTCGGCGACCATTTTTTGACCATTACAAAACAGGGTAACACGGGTCCCTACTGCTCGTGGGTTCAAACCTTTTCCTTTTAATACAACAGATAAATAATGGTTATTCAACTGCGTTGTGGCATTATTCCTGTAGATAAATGCTAAGCCATTGATATTGTTGACAATAAGATCCAAATCGCCATCATTATCGAGATCAGCATAAGTGGAGCCATTGGAATAAGACCGGGTGTCAAACCCCCATGCTTCAGCCATATTCGAAAATGTGAGATCACCGTTGTTTTTATAGATATAATTGACATTTGGATATAGGGGCATCTTCTCGTACAACACTTTATCCGGCACATCACTATTGTCTCGCGTCGGAAAATATCTGTTCCCTCCTGTTAAAAATTTGACATAATCCAGATCATTAGCCCTACGGTATATTCCATTGGTAATAAAAATATCTTTCCATCCGTCATTATCCACATCACAAAACAAAGGCGACCAACTCCAGTCAGTGGCGTAGATCCCAGCCAACCGCCCAATTTCACTAAACATTCCCCCACCCAAATTGAGTTGGAGCGTATTTCGCACAAACTGGTGATAATATCCGTAATTTAGCTTAATTTCAAAAAGTTCATAGTCGTCTTCCCCACCCGATTGTTTTAAAATATTTTGCTCATCCGGCAGCATATCCAAAACTATCACATCCAAAAGGCCATCGTTGTTGATATCTCCAACATCGTTACCCATCGAGGATCTGCTCGTATGCGCTAACATTTCTGTCAATCGCTCAGAAAAAGTGCCATTACCGTTGTTGATATACAAATAATCATTTTCGTGGAAATCATTCGATATATAAATATCGGGAAAACCATCGTTGTTGATGTCACAGATATTTACTCCTAAACCATAACCGATTTGACTACTGTAAATGCCTGCCCGGCGGGTAATATCACGAAAAACACGCCCTCCTTCTACCTCATCATTTCTGTACAACCTGTCGCCTGCGCGTGCATCATGTCCAAAGCGCAAAGCAGCACCACCATAACTACGGGAAGTATGTACCGAATGGTTCAACAGATACATGTCAAGATCCCCATCCATATCGTAATCAAAAAAGGCTGCCTGGGTAGAAAAGCCCTGAAAATCAAGCCCGTAGTCATGGGCCTCCTCTTTAAATGTCAGGTCACCCTGATTAATGAATAGTTGGTTTCTCCCCTGAAGACTTTTGTAATTCCCGACCTGACAAACATAAATATCCAAAAAACCATCCCCATTCACATCTGCCATCGTAACACCGGTCGTCCAATCACCCTTTCCTGCCACCCCGGCCTCATCTGTGATGTCTTCAAATCTAAGATTTCCCTTGTTTAAGTATAATTTATTGGATTGTTGATTGGAAGTGAAATATAAGTCTATCAGACCATCGTTATTGATGTCTCCGGCGGCAACACCTGCGCCATTATTAAAATAAAGATATTTAATTATATTAAATTGCTCGGTTTCTGTCAGTTGGTTTATAAAATCAACATGGGTGGTGGAAGGGGATAACAACGTAAACAAATAATCTCTTTCTTTTTCCTCAGGTTTACAGGAAAAAACCAATAAAAGTACAAGTAAAAAAAAAATTGAATTTTTCAAAAACATAAATCTATATTACAATTCTGTCAAAGAGTTACGAGTTACGAGTTTCGGGTTACGAGTTAGGAGTACGCATTTCGCATTTACTCATTTTATTATTTTCTCATTCACTCATTCTATCATTTCTTCATTCACCTGCTTAATATTTTAAAAACCTGTAACGGATCGTTGCTGCGGGCGATCACCAATATTTCACCCGTTGAGGTTGTCACTTCTATTATATCCCTGATCTCTCCATCAAGATGAAATCCCGATAATTTCGATGGGACATTTTTAAAACCTCCCCGGCCGTCACCCAACAATAACGATCCATAACTGGCATCGTAACGCCCCACTTCCGGCTTTACATTGTACAAATTACCGCCGAGTAAGATATCAATATTACCATCACCGTTATAATCGCCAACCTCCGCTGCCAAAACCGGGGAAAACTGCACCTCAACCGGTAAAGATTTTCTGGTAAAATGCCCAAACCCATCATTAATAAAGATGGAGGTTTCCAATACATAAACATCTAAATGAATAGAATTCTTCAACTGCTCCGGTGTAAAAATATCTGTAATCTGCTGACCTTTATACATTTCATATTTCGGATACTTTTTTATTAACCCTGGCAATTGTCTGGTCAGATCATGCTTTAAGGCCAAAGGATACGATATATCACCTTCGTAAACACATATAATTTGGTCCGTTGTACCATTCAAATCAAAATCGTTAATATACATGCTCACCGGTTTTTCAGGTGTTGCCTGAAACCTTGAGTTTAACCCGTGGTTTCCGGCTATAAAATCCACATCCCCATCGGCATCAAAATCGCCGGCTGCCAGGCAATTCCACCACCCATGTGTTTTATCATGAAAAAAGGCTTCCTTTAATTCTTTAAATTTACCGTTCTCATTTAAAAATATTTTCAATGGCATCCATTCTCCTGCCAGGATCATATCCTTATCTCCATCCCCATTCACATCTTCCCACAACATATCACGGATCATGCCAACATCTATAAGCTCCGGGGCAATTTGTGCAGTTACATTTGTGAAATTTCCTTTCCCGTCATTCTCCAATAAATAGCCATTTACCGGTACACCGTATAAAAACGGCTTAAGACGCAGGCCAACAAACAAGTCCATATCACCATCATTGTCAAAGTCCTCAGCCCGGACACATGAGGTACTCTCATACTTTCCCGCAGGTAATATTTGCGATGATTTGACAAAATGCCCCGTGCCATCATTTATATACAAACGATCGCTCAAAGCCGATGAACTCGATGGAAATTCATTACCTCCACTGGCAACATACAAATCCAGATCCCCATCCTGATCCGCATCGAACATGGTGCAATCCGTATCCTCTGATATTTTATCTGTTTCAAACAATGCATTATCAACCGGCACAAAGGTACCATTTGCGCGCTGTATCAGCAAGGCTCCAGGCTGTCCTTTGGCGCCACCGACATATATATCATCCAGTCCATCTCCATTTACATCACCTTTGCACATACGCGGCCCTTCGGTCGACATCATGTGATAAATTAAACGTTCCCGTCTAAAATCATCAAAATCATTCTCCCTATGGATGAAATTTATTCTGCTATCCCTGCTTATATCTTCAAAATAAGTATTTTTAGAGCTTACAGAATCTACAATGTGCAATGACATTGTAACGGCGTCTTTCTGATATAAGGTTAAAATCTGATCTGTTTGTACATCTGTCATAACTGTAATCCGGTCATCCGGCCATACAATGATGAGGGAATCCACCATGGTTAATGGACCCAATCCCAAATTAGGGCGGAAATCGACCGTCGATTGAAATCCGCGCATCGGCATTTGCTCCAGGTATACAATATTGCCTTTATGTTTGACCGTCACTTTGGCGCCGATGGCTGCTGTATTTCCCGGGTCACCCTTTAAAATTACTTTCAGATAGTGATGGTCCGGCAACTGATGATTGGTTTCATTACGGTAAATAAACATGGGCATATTTACATTGTTAACCACGAGATCCAGGTCACCGTCATTATCCAGATCGCCGTATGCAGATCCATTTGAATGACTCGGCATAGCAAGCCCCCATGGAGCCGCCATATTTTGAAATCTATTGTTCCCCATATTTTTAAAGGCATAATTTGGGATTTTAACCGAGGGAATGGCATCGATCAGGGTTTTATAATCCACACTATTACCTGACACAATAGATAAGACCACATCCCGGTTTGAAAAATATTGAATATAATCCTGATCGGTCAGGTCCTGATAAATACCATTTGCCACAAAAATATCCTTCAAACCATCATTGTCGAGATCCATGATTAATGCGCCCCACGACCAGTCGGTTGCATATACACCAGCCAGCCTGCCGATTTCGCTGAAAGTGCCGTCAGCATTGTTTAAATGCAGCATATTGCGTGTAAACTGGTGGTGGTAACCATTTTCAACATTCGAATTGTAATTATCCCAATTATCAAATGTTGTTTTTGTTTTTAAGCGCTCGTCATGCTCGGGAATCATATCGGTCACAAATATTTCCGGATACCCGTCGTTATTTATATCGGCCATATCGGCTCCCATGGAAGCTGCAGAAATGCATCGCATCATATCTACCAGTGTTTCCTTAAATGTTCCATCGTGATTATTGATATAAATGTAATCCCGTTCAAAAAAATCATTCGACACATATATATCCATCCAACCATCCTGATCGATATCCCCAACTGTAACACCAAGTCCAAATCCAATCACGCTTCCATAAATACCCGCTTCAACACTAACATCCGTAAATTTATTGCCATCGTTTCTGAAAAGCTTATCCCCAGCGATAGAATCCCGTACAAAACGCTGATTCTCCTTAAGATTAAAACTGCCAATTGCTTTGAAAGAATTGTTCAACAAATACAAGTCGAGATCACCGTCCTTGTCATAATCAAAAAATACCCCGTGTGTAGAATAACCGGGATCATCTATACCATATTCTTCTGCCTGTTCCGAAAATGTCAGATCCCCGTTATTGATATACAATTCATTCCGCTTTTCATCGCCTTCTACATTTCCCGAGTTACACACATATATATCCGTCCACCCGTCTCCATTTACATCGACAAGGCTGACACCTGTTGACCATTGACCCTTGCCGGCAATACCTGCCCGGCGTGATATATCTTCAAACACAAAATTTCCCTTATTCAAATACAACACATTAGGACCCATATTGGACGTCATAAATATATCGATGAGACCATCATTATTCACATCCCCTAAGCCCACACCACCGCCATTGTAAAAATTCCGGTATGTGTATATATTGAACTTCTTCTTAAATTGCTCATCGTAATCCAGATGATTGATAAAATCAGCATGGGTAACAGAAGCAGGCATGAGTGTAAACAAATGATTTCCGGACTGTTCCCCTGTCTGTTTACCACATGCATAAAAGAACAGTGGCATCAACAGCCAAATGAATATGATTAAAACCCTGTTTGATATGTATCGAAAATTACTCACTTCGTTCATGAGATCGCTACGTTAAGTTCAATATTTATGGCTTGATAATGGCTAATATTATTTCAGTCGGCAGTCAGCAATCTGAAGACCGGGCTATTAACAAATTATTTATGAAACCTGAAAATTAAGGTTTTTTTAATCAATTTGTGAAACTATGTTCTTGAACTGTTCCAACCATCCTGTTATTCCAAATCTTTGGTGATCTCATCATGTATTATTCCTGCTTTGGAGGTCGAATCGTTCAAATCCCTTTTTACCGACATGTCAGTAAAAACAGCCCACACGTGCAAATCATCTTCTTTAAATATCGTGATACGCCGGTTCCCGTCGATCCTTATATAGGCCATCCCCCGTTTAGAATGTTTTACTTTTATAAAGCCATCACCGTAAACCTTTTCATACCATTTTAACACATCTATTTTGAGATTTTCGGAAGATAGTTTTTTGTTCCACGGAGCCCATCCGTTGTAAATAAACCGCACCGGCATCTCAATAATTTTACCCTGCACAAATTCCGGGTAAAAATTCATGGTAGCCGGATATTTCAACTCCTCTTTGATCGCATATTCTACCGTCGTGTTATTCGAACTTTGCTTGATCAATCCTTCCCGGTTTAACATCCAGCAATGCGTATAGAAATCCTGTTCAGGCATCCCGAGGTATATCCCCATAAACAATGAATCATATCTCACTCCACTTGCCAATTCATGTTTCAACCTGCGCTCATATTTTGATCTTGGTGAACATCCGTTAATTATTAGCCCGGCAATCAAGCCTACCATTATCCATATATTCCGTGTATTCATAAATGTTAATTTAATTGTAACTAATCAGTACTTAAAGTGAACTAAAGTTAAGAAGAAGTTAAACTTTAGGCACTTTAAATTTTAGTCACTTTAGACACTTCTTTATTTAGGCATTTTAGGCACTTTAAACTTAAGGCACTGAGCAGTTACTAATATTTATAAAACTCCAA
>JADFPG010000010.1 GCA_022562455.1 Fidelibacterota bacterium
TGGCTTCTATCTCAGCAGCAGATGGCGCTACAACCTGGTTGAACTTAGGTGTGGCAGGACATAAAAGCTTACCCATCGGCAGCATTGTGGCGGCTCACAAGATCATAGACGCCGGCAGCGGCCTGTCATGGTCACTCGATCACAATCTCGATAACCAAATAATAACGAAATCCATTTTGACTTTAGACAAGGAGAGTCACGATTACACGGAGGATGAAGCATGTGAAATGGAAGCAGCCGGATTTTATCAGACAGCAATTAGATTTTCATCCCGTGACCTCATCCACTGCATAAAAATTATCTCGGATAATGAACGAAATGCTGAAATCAATTACCGAGAAGTGGGAGAACTCATCCAACAGAATATATCTGCCATCGAATCTATAGTAAAACATCTATTGAAATTATCAGCCGGGCGATCAGAATTAGAAAAGACGGCATAGAACAAAGTGGCGCTGTTCTAAATATTATATGATTTATGCTCACTTAAATAAATGGTTAAAAGGTTAGTGGTAACTGGTGAGCAGTAGAGTGGTAGTACCAGTAACCAATAACCAATAACCACTCACCAATATTAAACATCAATACATAGTACAAACAAGAGGGGATAATTCATACAGATCATAGAACATAGCCAACAAAGTGTATAGATAGGGCAAATGAAAAAAGAAATAGATTATACAAAACGATTCAACTTATTCAGTGAGCAGGTACTTTACCAGAGTCTTGATGATGAATCGAAAATGTTCATTCGCAAAACTGGATTCAAGTACCGGCTTAGCTTTCAAGAGTTACGACAAATCACGGAAATTGCTGTGGATCTTCGAATGTGGAATGAACCCTCTTTGGCAACCCAGTGGAATGAATTGGAACTACTCATAACATTAGAGGGGAAGGCTCGGAAGAAGCGATTACTCCAGAAACTTACAGACAGGTGGCTCTTGCTAAAGAACCAGGAAACTGTCTATGAATCTCATGCAGCGCCACCCTCGTCGCCATTTGATCCAAAGAAGCTCACAATCCAGGAGAGTAACAATGAAGTGTTCGGTATGTGCCCTGTGGCTTCCGAGAAGACTGTTTGTTGCAACCTCAAAACGATAGACGTGATTCAGGGCTGTGTTTTAGGTTGCAGCTATTGCAGTATTCAAACATTCTACGACCCAGACAACATCGCCATTGTAGGCGATCTTTCAAAAAAACTCGATAATATCGTCTTAAACCCCAACAAAAGATACCACATCGGTTCAGGACAATCCTCCGATTCATTGGTTTTGGGTAATCGAAATGGTATTTTAGATGCTCAGATGGAATTTGCCATGAAGAATCCCAATGTCATCCTTGAATTCAAAACAAAATCAAAGAATGTAAAATATTTTCTTGAAACGGACATACCGCAAAACGTCTTTGTCAGTTGGTCTCTGAATCCACAGGTAATCATAGATCAAGAGGAACACCGCACCGCTACATTAACACAACGACTGAGAGCAGCCCAAAAGGTAGCTGACAAGGGAATTCGTGTGGGGTTTCACTTTCATCCTATGGTGCACTACCAGGGCTGGAAGAACGATTACCGGGAACTTATTGAGACCCTTCTTGACATGTTCTCCGCAGAGGAAGTGGCGCTTGTCTCTTTTGGCACTCTGACCTTTATCAAACCGGCTATCAAAAGTCTCAGACTGAAGGGTGTCAAGAGCAAAGTCCTGCAGATACCCTTAGAAGAAGCCGCTGGGAAATTCTCATATCCCATGAGAATTAAGGAAGAATTATTCCAAACCGCCTGGGATACATTCCAACCCTGGCGTGACAGGGTTTTCTTCTATCTCTGTATGGAGGGGCGAGAGCTATGGGAGACGGTTTTCGGATTCTGTTATGGAAATAACGAAGAGTTTGAGGAAGCACTATTTGATCACGTTAATAATAAATTGGGCGTCTTCTCTAATTCTACGGTGATTTAAATATCCTTATTGTACGTTGAGAGAGTACAGAAAATAGTAAAGTCGTCTCTTCCTCAAGTTAACCGTCACAGACACTCTTATTTGTTATGAATACATACCTGCCTGTCGGCAGACAGGCGAAGTGTTCCTAATAAAACGATATTTGTTGAAAGTCATAAGTGTCTGTGACGGTGTAGAGTACAAAAATGAAAATTCCCTGCCTGACGGCAGGCAGGCTACCCGCCTGAATGACCCGTCCGAATGGCATGGCCGGGCGGGCATTGTCGGGCAGGTACAATCAAGTTCTGAAAAGAGTCTCTTCTCTATTGAACCATTTGACACAACCCCAGACGGCTATCCCGGCTAATAGGAACAGGGAAAGATAGACTTCCACCAGATGAAATGGATTTATAGTTCCCGCCAATAAATCTTTGCTGGCAAGAGAAACATTTAAAATCGGGACCAATGCAGTTTTGGCATTCAATTCAATTCCTGGTAACAGCCCAATCATTACAGGTATAAAGATAATCATATTCATAGGTGTGATGATGCTCTGCGCTTCTTTGAAGGATTTCGCATAAATGGAAATACTCAAGACCAGAGCTGCAAAAAATATGGCAATAGGTATGACCAGCGTCAGGATTGTAATGATGATTCTAAATCCTAACATATCCAAAATCACCTCTAACATATCAGCAGGGATGTCTTCAATCATCTGGATAGCCACGTAAATACCGAGTATGGCGATCAGTGCCGATATAATCCCCGATAATGACACAACCCCGAGTTTGCCAAGTACAATCTGCAGGCGGTTTGCCGGACTGGACAACAGCGTCTCAAGCGTTCCCCTTTCTTTTTCTCCCGCACCCAAATCTATCCCAGGGTACATGGTTCCCATAAAACTGAATAGAATAAACATGTAAGGCAGATACCCACCCGCAATTTTCCCAATTCTTTCCTGTACGGAAGAGACATCCATCTCAATGATAGCCACCGCATCGAATAAATCTTTATCCAGACTGAGTCTATCAATCCTTTCTTCGACAATTTGTTCATCATAAGACTCAATAAGATCGGTCATCCGTTTGATGGCACTCCCATAAGCTTCTGATGATTTAAAATAAACTTCAATCTTGCCTTGACGGTCGGACTCTATATTAGCAGGAAAGTCAGAATGAACGATTACCGCCCCATCAATTTCTTCTGAAGCGATACTGGCGGTAATACTGTCCTCGGGGAAATTGTCGATTAAGACAATTTTTTCACCCTTTTCGAATATTTGATATAATTTGGGAGCATTTTCTTTTCCCAAAAAGGCGACTCGAATTTCCTTGGCTTTAGCCTTCTCAAGTTGCATCCGCTGTATTTTCAAAATACCCACAATTAGCATTGGAGTTATAACCATAGGTACAATGATCATCATTATGATTGTACGTCGATCCCTAAGAATGTCTTTCAGTTCTTTTTTAAATATGATAATAAACTGGTTCATCACGCCTCCGTGGTCATATGGATAAATTCGTCTTCGAAACTGTCGAAAGTCATTTGAGATTCAAAATCCTCAAGCTTCCCACAGAAAAATAACCTGCCCTGATGAATTATAGCGATATCATCACACAACAATTTGACTTCTTCCATGCGGTGAGTGGAAAAGAGAATTGTCTTACCTTCTTCCCTGCAGGTACGAATAAGTTCTATAATCCTTCGAGACGTCATTACATCGAGACCTACTGTCGGTTCATCAAAGATGATAACCTCAGGATTGTGTATGATTGTTCTCGCTATGGATGTTTTCTGTTTCATTCCGGTACTCAGACGGGCGATGCGACGATTAGCAAAGTCATGCATGTCAAGAACGTCAAAAAGTTGATCTCGTCTGGATTTGAACTCCTTCACATTCATTCCCTGAAGGTCAGCAATGTATCGAACCATTTCATTGGGTGTGAGCCTGTCATATAAAGCCGTTTGACCCGTCATGAACCCAATCCTTTCCCTCACCTTCTGCGGGTCGATTTGTGTATCATACCCAGCCACAGTGATGTTTCCTGAAGTAGGTTTTAACATTGTGGCAACCATGCGAAGGGTTGTAGTTTTCCCTGCTCCATTAGGTCCCAACAATCCAAATACTCTTCCTGGTGGACACTCAAAACTGACATCATCCACAGCCGTTATGGTCTTTGCATTTCGGTAAGCTTCTCCCATCTCATTGCGAGACTTTTTTGTCAGCTTAAATTCCTTGGATACATGAGTTACTGTTATCACGATGTTTGTCGATCCCCCATTGAATTGTTGATTGGAATTTAGTTTAATTTCAATTAAAGTAAAACGGATTAACCGTTGATATAAAAGAAGGAAAACAAGTTATTGGAAATCAGCCTGCCCCGTAGCGGAGTGTACTGGGGAAATGTTAAAACAGAAATTATTAGTACGGAGTCCCAACATTCGCTCCCGAAAACTTCGGGATCTACGCCTCGCTCCGACTTGATTCTTGGTTCTTAGTAAACTTACTAGTATATGAGGAATTACCAAATTTAAACAGGTCAATATCATGAATTCCATTCCGACCTTAAAAGACATCCAGGAAGCAGTAAGAAGAATTGCTCCCTATGCCCATATAACTCCAATTCTGACCAATTCATATTTTAATGAATTGACTAATGCACAACTTTACTTCAAATGTGAGAATTTCCAAAAAACGGGGGCTTTTAAATTCAGGGGAGCATGTAACGCTATCATGTCTCTCACCGATAAAGAGGCGAAACGGGGAGTGGCAACCCATTCTTCAGGAAATCATGCTGCTGCTCTTTCTTTGGCTGCCAACATTCGAAATATTACTGCACACATCGTCATACCCTCCAACGCTCCAGCCATCAAGATAAAAGCTGTGCAGAGCTATGGAGGAAAAATCAGGTTTTGTGAACCCAGTCTCAAAGCCAGGGAATCGACCCTTTCCCAACTCCTCGAAGAGACTGGGGCTATTCCTATCCATCCTTACAATGATCCAAAGGTAATTGCAGGACAAGCTACTGCTGCCTTAGAGTTGTTAGCCAATGTGCCCAATCTGGACATGATTATAACACCTGTCGGTGGGGGCGGATTACTCAGTGGTTCTGCCATTATTGTGAAGGGAAAATATCCCCACACCAAAGTTATCGGTGTGGAACCGGAGGGGGCAGATGACGCATTTCAATCATTCTCCTCAGGAAGACTTATTCCTTGTACTAATCCCAACACCATTGCAGACGGACTTCTTGCCTCCCTTGGAGAATTAACCTTTTCCATTATCACAAAGTATGTAGACGACATTATCACGGTTAGTGATCAAAGTATTATCCATGCGATGAGGGTGGTGTGGGAACGGATGAAGATTATCATCGAACCCTCATCCGCGGTGGTTGTGGCAGCTCTTTTGGAACAAAAAATTGATGTTTACAATCAACGAATTGGCATAATCTTAACAGGAGGAAATGTAGATTTAGAGTCATTACTATGGTAATTCCGGAATTTCTGATTTTTTACCACTTTGAAAAACAGCAATATAAAAATTATAGTTTGTCATAAAAGAATTCTTAAATTCCCCCTGCATTAGTTCGGTGGCACAAGATTGTTACAAACGGATTATACTATATCCTGTTTTGGCCTATCTTGTAAATGATTCCGGACTTTATAGATTAATTAATGAAGGAGAAAACAGATATGGCAACATCCATATATGTCGGCAACTTGGCATTTGATACTACTGAATCTGAAGTTAGTGATTTATTTACGCAACATGGGAAAGTAGAATCCGTTAAGTTAATAACAGACCGTAATACCGGAAGATCCCGTGGTTTTGGTTTTGTCGAAATGGAAGCCAATGAAGCAACTGCCGCAATTGAAGCCCTTAATGGCCAAGAGTTCAAGGGGCGTACTTTACGTATAAATGAGGCGAGGCCGCGTCGTTAATAAAGATCCCAATTATTCTTCAAGATTTATCCCATCACATAAATAGGCTATAATTTGAAGTCCCTTTTGGGGGAAGTCAGGTGACCAGACAGGTTAAAACACTGTCTGGTTAGTGGGATAACTACGTCATTATTTCACTGTATCACCTCCCTGCCTGCAGCTGGCAAGCGGCGGACGGGACGTAGCTATGTTCTAATAAGGTCATCAATAAGTTGAACCCATATTGAACTCCCTACTAACAGTGCCTCCTCATTAATATCGAAATGCGAGCAGTGATGGGGAATTTCTGATGGATCTACGCCTTCAGGAGAGGATCCAACAAAGAAAAAACAGCCGGGAACTTTTTCCAGGTAATACGACATATCCTCAGCACCCATGGACATGTATGGGAACTGAACCCCACTTCCCACTATCTTTTTAGCAGCGTTGGCTGCCTTGGAAGTTTCCGGTTCAGAATTGATGGTGGGTGGGTAGCCGTCTTCAAAAATACAAGAGATCTCAGCTCCAAATGACTTAGCTATCCCTACAATGATTTCATTCATTCGACGGATAATCATTTTCCGATTGGCGTCGGTATAGGCTCTGATGGTTCCTTTCAAAACAACCTTATCCGCAATCACGTTAAAATTGTGACCCCCTTCTATCATACCCACAGTAACAACCGTCGACTCGAGTGGATTTGTGTTTCGGCTGACAATAGTTTGAAGTGCAGTAACAAGATGAGACGCAGCCACGATGGCATCTACAGTATTCTGGGGAACGGCGCCATGTCCTCCCTTTCCTAAGATAGTAATCGTAAATATGTCTGCCGCAGCCAGGATAGGTCCATCTTTGATTCCAACTGTCCCGAATTCCTGATAATTCCAGAGGTGGATACCGTATATTTCATCAACACTGGGATTATCCAGAACGCCGTCAGCAATCATATATTTAGCACCACCCCCTCCTTCTTCCGCAGGCTGGAATATGAACTTCACAGAACCCGAAAGGCGATCCCGAAATCCCGTCAGGATACGTGCCGCACCCAAGAGCATAGCCATATGACCATCATGCCCGCAAGCATGCATCACCTTGTCATTTACTGATTTAAATGGTAGGCTACCTGTTTCTTGAATGGGTAAGCCATCCATGTCAGCACGAAGACCAATACAAGGTCCTGACTGTGGCCCCTCTAATAAGCCCACTACACCTGTTTTAGCGACGTTCATTGAAACCTTTAACCCCAACTCCTGTAATTCCCCTGCAACAAATTCCGCAGTCTTAAATTCTCGAAATGCAAGTTCCGGGTATTTGTGGAGATGCCGCCTGATTTCTATGATTTTATCCCGGATTGCTTTTACTTCCGGCCGAATTTTAATGTTCATTCAGTAACTCTCATGATTAGCTTACTCTTTTCCTATTGCCGTAATAATTTCTCTAACCAATCGTGTGAAATCTTTTCCCACTTCAGCTGTGGTTTCCATCACTTCCTCATGAGTTAACGGCTTATCTGTAATACCAGCCGCATAATTGGTTAAACATGATATTCCTAAAATGCGCAGTCCCAACTCACCTGCTGCTTGAATTTCCGGCACAGTTGACATGCCAACAGCATCACCTCCAAACTCCCGAATCATTCGAATCTCTGCAGGAGTTTCGAAGGACGGTCCAAGTGTCCAGACGTAAACACCCTCGGTTAATTTTACATTTAGCCTTCTTGCCGTATCTAATGCCAGTTTTAAAAGTTCGGGGTCATGATATTTGTCATTCCGCAAGATCTCCGGTTGATTGGGTCCATCTCGGAATGTACAGTCCATGTGGCCGGATATCGCCATCAACGTTCCTGGCGGGGATGACCTTCTTACTGAGCCAGCAGCATTAGTAATGATCAGATTTTTAATACCGAGCGCATGGAACAGCCTAATGGGAAGGGTCAGTGTTTCAATATTGTGACCCTCATAATAATGAAATCGCCCGCTGGCAAAAAGAACAGGTACATTTCCAATTTTCCCCGAAATAAATTCTCCTGAATGACCTTTTACCGTTGGCTGAGGATAACCCGGAATTTCTTTATAGGTTATCGTCACGGCTTCTTCAACATCCTTTGTGATCAGGCTCAAACCTGACCCCAGGATTACAGCTATTTCCGGGGGCGTTACAATTTTCCCCTGTACAAAGTCAGCTATTTCCTTGACGTCGCTTAATGTGAGGAACGAATTCATCATAGGTGCGTTTTGCTTGATATCAAGTTATCGTTTGTGCTGAGAGATTTCAAGAGAATTCCTTTGATTTGGGAAAGGTCTCTGCGTAAGTTTTTTGTTTGGAACTCTTCAATTTAAAAGCAAATAGAAAGAGAAAACATGAACCAGAATAATGATATACAACTTGTAGAACAATTACACGACACTCGAGATAGAATATTTTCTGAACTGGGAAAAATTATTATTGGGCAGAAAGAAATACTCGAGCATATCCTAATTACCCTTTTATGCCGAGGACATGCCCTCATCATCGGGGTGCCAGGATTGGCAAAAACATTGGTTATCAAATCTTTTGCTGAAATATTAGATCTGAAATTCAGCCGGATTCAATTCACTCCAGACCTCATGCCCAGTGACATCACGGGAACCGAAATTATTGAGGAGGACCACACGACCGGAAAGCGAAGTTTTAAATTCGTGAAAGGACCTATCTTTGGTAATATCATTCTCGCTGATGAGATCAACCGCACACCACCCAAAACACAGGCAGCCCTCCTTGAAGCCATGCAGGAATATAATGTCACCGCTGCTGGGAATTCCTATAAATTGGAAGAACCTTTTCTAGTCCTTGCCACCCAAAATCCGATCGAACAAGAAGGCACCTATCCTCTTCCGGAGGCACAGCTTGATCGTTTCATGTTTAGTATTAACATTACTTATCCATCCAAGGAGGAAGAAATTGAAATTGTAAAATCAACAACAAGCGGACAGGAAGCTCATCTCGACACAATTATTTCCAGAGAAGCTATACAGAATTTCCAGATGTTGATAAGGCATGTACCTGTGGCTGATAACGTGGTAGAGTTTGCTGTTAATCTTGTGGCAAGTACCCGGCCTTCTAATGACGGAATTCCATTTATTAACGACTGGCTGGAGTGGGGCGCAGGACCCCGAGCCTCTCAATATCTTATCCTTGGAGCCAAAGCAAAAGCAGTGCTGGAGGCTAGACCCACTCCTGATATTTCCGATGTTGTTGCCATGGTAAAACCTGTATTGCGACATCGCATCATTACCAATTTCAATGCCGAAGCCGATGGCGTAAAAACGGATGATGTGCTGGAGAGATTGATTAAGGATCTACGTTAGACGTTATACATTTAACATGCCAATCATAGACAAACGAAAATACCTCCAACCCGAGATGGTGGCAAAGCTGAACAACATGTCTCTTATAGCACGGTTAGTGGTAGAAGGATATATCGTTGGATTGCATAAAAGTCCTTATCACGGTTTCAGCGTTGAATTTGCAGAACATCGTGCATACGGAATTGGGGATGAAATCCGACACATTGACTGGAAGCTCTATGGCAAGACAGACCGCTTCTACATTAAACAATTTGAAGAAGAAACAAACCTGCGGTCATATTTGCTCTTGGATACCAGCAAATCCATGACCTTCAAGAGCGGTCCGGTTTCAAAACTACAGTATGGCACTTATCTCGCTGCAGCTCTTACTTATCTAATGCTCAATCAGCAAGATGGAGTTTCGCTAACATTGTTTGATGAACGTACAAGGAGTTTTGTCCCGCCACGTTCTACCAAAAGTCATCTCAACACAGTTCTTGCCCAGTTGGAAAACATAACACCAGGTCCTGATACAAAGATTGCACCTGCTCTCCACCAACTGGCAGAAAAAATTTGGAAGCGGGGACTTATTATTCTAATATCGGATCTTTTGGATGATCCTGATGATGTATTGACCGGTCTCAAACACTTTCGACATAAAAAACATGAAGTGATTGTCTTTCATCTCCTCGATCGCCAGGAGTTGGATTTCAACTATTCCGTTAGAACCCGATTCCGGGACCTTGAATCAGGTAAAGAAATCACCACTGAACCGTGGCAGATTAAAACAGCTTACCGAAAAATTGTGAAAGAGTTTCAGAATACATATAAAATCAAATGCCGGGCGAAAAACATAGACTATGTCCCCATCTATACTGACGAGAACCTCGATTTAGCTCTTAACGGTTATTTAATGAAGAGAAAAACGATTGGGTAAAAAAATAAGGTGCTGTTCTAAATATCGTATGATCTATGCCGATTGAGAAAGTGGTTAATAGGTGAGTGGTGAGCAGTAACTGGTGAGTGGTAGTACCAGTAACCAATAACCAGCTACCAATAACCAATATCAAACCTCAGCTTAAACATAGTAGCAAGAAACAGGCGATTATTCATACAGTTCATAGAACATAGCCAAAAATAATTATTCCAATGCTTTTGCCCGGTTAAGCAGCTCAGATCCTTCTTCCACACGACCCTGTCTATAGATGACTCTTGCCAATGCCCTTATCAATGTGGCGTTTTCAGCCTCAATTCTTAACGCTTTGTTGTAATAATACTCAGCGTCTTCCCACTGCTCCAGCCTTTCATAGGCTTCTCCCACACCCATAATGGCTTCAAAATCATCCGGATTAAGTTGCAGAACTTTCCTGAATTTTTCTTCTGCAAAATCGTAATCTTCTATCTGGAGATAAAGGACACCTAAATTAAAATTAAGATCTACATTATCAGGGTCATTCCGGATAGCTTTTTTATAGGCAAAAATAGCCCCTTCCTTATCTCCTTTTTCGTAATACGCATCAGCTAACAACCGGATAGCACTACTGTTTCTTCTATCGACTCTGATCGCTTTTTCTAAATATTCGATAGCTTTATCAACATCACCATCATCAAGCGAAACTTTCCCAGCTGTTATTAGCAAGGAGCCATCTTCCGGATTTTTTCTAAGAGCCTGGTTCAGTGTCAACGCTATCTGTTCCGAGTCTTTTAACTGTACGTAACAAAACAACAAATTCCTGTATGTTTTTGGCTCCTCACTATAAATCTGTATAGCAGTATTAAAAGCGTCGATCGCTTTCTCCAGACTTTCTTTTTTCTGTGAGCCCTCACTTTGCAAGGCTACATTATAGGAATCAGCACCTTTGTTATAATATTCACTCCAATACTTCGCTCGTTCATTTTGAACAGCAGAATGAAGAGGCTCTCCAGTACGTAATTTTTTGTCCCGATCCAAAGACATTGCTTTATCGAACATGCTATTCATTTTGTCCCACTCGGCCTGGTGTGCATAGATTTCCTTACCCAGAAGAAAATAAATTTCTGCATCATCCGGCTCTACTTCTATTGCAGCTAAAAGCATTTCCTCAGCCTTACTCCAATTCTCCTCGCGAATATAAAGTCTTGCAGACTCAAGCTGTTCACTGGCACAACCCCAGAACATTACAGATACACCAATCACAACAAATGATTGTATCAGTTTTTTACTAAACATGATTTACTCCTTCAATAAAGATATCTTTAGTCAAGCTTTTGACGAATTTACCAAATCCCTCCAGGTCTTTCAAGGCAATTTAGACAGATTCCTGACTGTATTTTTCCTTTCTTTGATATCGGTCAATGTTAATTCACGCATGGCTTCCGTTCCAAATCCTTCAATACAGAAAGAAGCCGTCGCAGTTCCCCACAACATACTTTCTGCTATGGATAAGCCCATGGACAACGCCCCCAGAAACCCTCCCGCAAAAGAATCACCCGCTCCTGTAGGATCTATTACTCTTTTGACAGGATAAACTCCCACATTAACCAAATTCCCTTTATCAATGAGGGCTGAGCCATGTGAGCCCATTTTTACAACAACTGCTGCAGGTCCAACCTCCAGAATTTTCCTCCCTGCTTCAAAGGGATCGGACACACCCATCAAAAGGGATACCTCACTATCATTAATAAGCAATATATCAATCTCTGAAAGAACTTTCATGAGATCATCCTTAAAATTGTCAATCCACAGATTCATGGTGTCACAGACGACCAACTTTGGGGAGATTATCTGTTGTAGTATTCTGGTTTGAAGCGAAGGCTGAATGTTCCCGAGATACACATAGGAACACGTTTTATTTATTTTACTCAGTTCAGGATTAAAATTCTCGAATACACCTAATTCCGTATAAAGCGTTTCCCTTGTATTCCAATCGCTTTGATATTTCCCTCCCCACCTGAATGTCTTACCCTCCGCAACTTGAATCCCGTCATGATTTGCTGAATATTCGGCGAACAGCTTCATTCCCTCTTCCGGGAAATCACTTCCAACTATACCTACCGGATGAACAGGTGCCAACGAACCGGCTGCCAAAGTGAAATAAGTCAATGACCCGCCTAATGTCTCCCCTTTTTGCCCGCTTGGCAACTCAAGGTAATCCAAGGCTATGGATCCGATTGCAAGTATGGATTCAGATGTCATGACAAATACAAAGTATTACTTTAACTTTAACCTAAAACGGACAAACCATCCGTCAGCTGATGGATCCTGTGGAGAACCAAAAATCCCGAAGGTTCGGGACGAAGCTTCGGGTTGAATTTCTCGTCGATCATTTTTTATTTTTGCAATTATCCGAAGGATCCTATGGAAAAGTACCAATATTGTCGGTAAGTTACTCATTCACTCTCATTTTCAGTATCAGAATCGGAGTAAGAAGTAACGATATGGCTTTCAATAAAGTGAATGAATTCAGTAAATCACTAAAAATTGAGGAACCCTCTTATTGAATTTTTACCCCTATACGGTTGAACAATCTAATATTGTTCTTACCTAAATTTCTGTTTAAAATGAATTGAAAGTTAATCAAACCAAATTGTGGAATCAATCACATGAATTTTTATTACATCTTATCCTTGGTATCATAATTTGTGGTAGTTGATTCAAGTGTAATTGTCCAAAATCACACATATAATGACAGAAAAAAGAATAATTGTCCTTGTAAAATTTGATTGTTATATTTTTGCAATATAAAGAGCATAATTGACGGTATGGCAAACAAAACATTCGCGATCTTAACAGATATACATGGGAATCTTTCTGCTCTGAAAGTTGCTCTTTCCCAAATCGAAAAACACAAAGATGTCGATCAAATTATCTGCTTGGGGGATAATTTCGCTCTTGGACCTGCTCCAATAGAAGTTTTACACCTCCTCAAAGGCATAGATAACTGTGTGTTCTTAAAAGGAAATCACGACCGTTATATCATTGAAAAGATTTGGGAACACGAAGCTCCCACTATTGAAGGGATGAGTCCGGATGATCCCGTAAGTCAGGGAATTGTGCAACATGTGCAATGGACATACGACCAGCTTGGGGAAGAAGGAATTAATTTCATTAGACAAATGCGAATTTCCCATCGGGTAAAAGTAGACTCAACATTGGTGGAATTTTGCCACGCCTGGTATGAGCGTGATGATCAACCTCCATCACTGGCTGAAGCAATCACCTGGCGGAACCATGTTAAGGTTCGGTATCCTGACGTAAAGTTTTTTATTTTTGTACACGGTCATATTCACCTCTACCGGAAAGAGGCAAATGGTAATCTGGAAATTCTCTGCCAGGGCAGCACGGGATTGCCCTTTGATAATAATCGGAATGGAGCCATCGGTTACCTCACCGTTGGTAACGAGTACCGATGGGAAGTGGAACGATTCGATTATGACTCAGATGCAACGATCAATCTCCTGGAAAAGCTTAAACCTCCCTTTTATCGTAATCTGCAGAACACGCTTCGTTACGCTGAAATACGAAACGAATTCTGATAGTTTAACTTCTTCTTAGATTCCATTTTTCGCTAACTTATTACCATGCTATACTTCGATTATTGCGCCACAACACCAATAGACAACCGCGTATTGTCCCTGATGATCGAGTTGGGGGAGCGTGTATTCGGTAACCCGTCCAGTGTTCATCAGTTTGGGCAGGAAGCCCGGGGTACGATAGACAAGGCAAGGCGACAACTATCCAACGCCATCAACTGCCAACCCAAGGAAATTATCTTCACCAGCGGCGGAACAGAGGCAAATAATATTGTGTTGTGGAATGTCCTCCACGAAAAGAAAAAACATGTCATACTTTCCGCAATTGAGCACCCCTCCATTTCAAAAACGATATCCTTACTTGCTAATTGGGGTATTGAATATACTATCATCCCGGTAGATTCTTTCGGAATCGTAAACCCGGATTCCGTTCGAAAAGCAATCAGGAATGACACCGGTTTGGTCACCGTAATGTTCGTGAATAACGAGACCGGAACCATTGAACCCATTCGTGAAATATCACAACTTTGTCTGGAGAGAGAGATTTATTTTCACAGTGATGGCGTCCAGGCATTGGGGAAAATTCCTGTTGACGTCCGATCTTTAAATGTGACCAGTATGAGTTTTTCCGCTCACAAATTATACGGTCCGAAAGGCGTGGGAGCTCTTTACTTATGCGAAGGGACACGATTGAATCCCCTGGTCATTGGAGGCAGCCAGGAAGGAAACTTCCGTGCAGGGACAGAAAATGTGCCCGGGATCGCCGGGTTCGGACTGGCAGCAGAATTGGCTATCGCAATACTGAAAACCGAAAAAGATCGACTAAGAAAACTGGAGCAACATTTCCTCGAGTGTCTCACCGAAAATATTCCTAATCTCACTATAAATGGTCATCAGGAACACCGAGTACCGGGCGTGATCAATATAACGTTCCCGGATGTACCGGGAGATGATTTGCTGATGAACCTTGATCTGAACGGAATAGCCGTCTCCAGTGGATCGGCTTGCTCATCCGGAACTCTAAAGCCATCCGAGGTACTAAAAGCAATGGGAATCTCCGATAGGTTGAATCGCCGTACAATCCGGATATCCTTTGGCAGATACACGCGTAAATCCGATGTCCATGTTCTCGCTGAAGCTGTTGTTAAGTATATACAGCAACTGAAGAAAGTGAATGCACTTTCAGAAACTCACGCATGAATACAAAACATTCATTGAATAAAAACAGAGTCCTCGTAGCAATGTCAGGCGGAGTGGATAGTTCGGTTGCCTTGTTAAAAATCCTTGAAGCTGGGTATGATGCTTTTGGCGTCACGATGAAACTTTGGGAATCCCGTGACTCAAACGGTAATCTCATTAATGATTCTTACTGCTGTTCCCTGGATGCCGTTAATAATGCCAAACAGGTTTGCCAGACCCTCCAGGTTCCCCACTACACCATAGATTTTCAGGACGTATTTCGAGAAAAAGTGGTGGATTATTTTATCGAGGAATATTTCGCAGGCAGAACCCCTAATCCCTGCATACAATGCAATTCCCATGTTCGCTGGGGAGCCTTGCTGAGTAAAGCCGATCAGTTGGATTCCTATTGGATTGCCACAGGGCACTACGCACGAATGGATAAAGAAAATGACCAAATTCCCTTTTTGCGAAAAGCAGTGGATTCGAATAAAGATCAGACTTACGTCCTCTGGGAAATTGATCAACATTCCCTGAAAAGGACTTTATTCCCCCTTGGAGATTTGATGAAAAAGGAAGTACGTGAATTAGCAGCAAATGCCAACTTTGCCACAGCAGAAGTTAAAGAAAGCATGGAGCTGTGCTTTATCCCCAACAATAACTATAGAGGGTTTATGGAAGATTATGTCCCTGACAGGGTATTGGAAGATTCCAGGGGGGATTTCATTAATACCCAGGAAGAATCCCTCGGTAGGCATAAGGGAATTTCACACTATACGATTGGTCAGCGGCGTAGACTTGGCATCACGGGACCAAAAGCCAGTTATGTGCAAAATATAGACTCAGATTCAAAGACAATCACGTTAGCGCCCAGGGAAAAAATGTCCTTCAACGGCTGTACTGTAAACAGGCTGAACTGGCACTGTGACATAAGTGACTACCTATCCAAACCAATTACAGTACATATCCGGTATCGCCATAAAGGGGTCACATGCCACCTATTGAATTTGGGTGACTATGAAACAAAAGTCAACTTTGATACGCCCCAATTTGCCGTGGCACCGGGACAGTCAGCAGTTTTTTATTCTGAAGATCGTCTCTTGGGGGGCGGTATTATTACAAAGGCTTACATCCATGAGTGATCATCCAAACTTAGGTATCATTATCCTTGCTGCAGGAAAAGGGAAGAGAATGAAATCAACTCTTCCGAAAGTACTTCACCAAGTGGCAGGAGTACCTATGATCAAACATGTCGTCACTACTGCTTCCCAATTAAATCCCGAAATAGTGGTGATTGTTGTCGGTCAGGGAAAGGAACAGGTCAAAGAGGTGTTAAAAGGTTTTGATCTGGTTTTTGTTGAACAAAGAGAACAGTTAGGTACTGGGCACGCTGTTAGACAGGCAGAAAAAGAATTTGCAGGATTCAACGGAAACATCCTGATATTATCCGGGGATGTCCCCTTAATAACTCAAATGACACTTGACAAACTACTTAATAGGCATTATGTTTCGGATGTAGCCGCTACCGTGCTATCAGCGATATTTGAAAATCCATTCGGTTATGGGCGCATCATTCTTAATGGTGAGGGTTCATTAGACAGAATCGTTGAAGAAAAGGACTGTACTGCTAAATTACAAACAATTCAAGAAGTGAATGCCGGAATATATGTTTTTAACTCGCAACTCCTTTTTCTCCATCTTTCGAACATTGTCTGTGATAACAAACCAAAGGAATATTACCTTCCGGATGTTATACCACTGTTGAGAAAGTCAGGACATCGAGTGGCTATTGAACAGGTAAATGACATTCACGAAGTCGCAGGCGTAAACACTCGGGAACAATTAATAGAAATCAACCGTATTTTGGAATAAACATGAAATTACTAAAAGCAAAAATTATTGTGGTGTATGTTTTAATTGGGACAAGCATTGCCATTGGTCAATTTAAGTCACAACTTCAAAAAAACAGCACTTCCTATCCAACCTTAGGACAGCAGGCAGAACCATTCGTTTCCTTATTTGATCCCAGTCGTCTTTTGATAAGTCATGGATTTTCGCTGAGTATCGCTTCTACGGGAGGGAGAACGTTGAGCACCTCTGTTTATTCTAACAAGATACAGTATCTCCTTTCTGAAAATTTGTCGCTCAATACTCGATTTGATTTTGTACAACCCACTTACTCATCTTTCCAACCCGGGAAAAATGGGTTCGATAGCCAAATATTATATGGAGCAGAATTACAGTACCGCCCCTCACAAAATTTCATTTTTAATATCAGTTTCGATAATTACCCATCACTGTATTATCGACCGGTATCAAGGTTTTCACCTTATCTGAGAACTACCCAATAACTTCTGAATGACAATAAGGGAACCCGGTTTCATATCGACTGCACAAAAAAGCAGCCGATCCTGGTTACGAAAAAGGAAAAATGGTTTTCAGCGTTTTTTTACAAATGTTTTTATTGGTGTTCTCTCCCTTATCTGTTTGGCATTTTTAGTCTCCATTTTTCAGAAATATTGGAGAGGCGGTGATGCTATCGCTGGCAATAACCTGGACATTTCTCCCCCCAAACTAATAGTGGAATATTATGCAGATTCCCCTATGAGCTCGATTGAGGTAGAAGTTTTAAATGGTGTTGGTATTAAAGGCGCCGCACATCAATTCACAGATTTTCTCAGGTTCCATCAAGTGGATGTGGTGAATGCAGACAATGCGGATCATTACGATTATGAAACTACTATCATCATTCAGAGAAATCAGTTTATCGAAAGCTCCTATAGAATTGCCGAACTTCTTCAAATTCCAAAAAGTGATACAGTCCGCATCCGAATTGAACCTGATTTATCCCTCTCGGCAGATGTAACAGTGATCCTTGGCAAAGATTATAAAAAAATAAGACCATTTTTAGCCTATCTGAAAACTCAACCTTAATTTGACATCACCTAAAAAGCGTTCCCTTAAAAATCCTTCCGAACTTCTCGCCAGAAAAATCGTCGAACTGGCTGCCTCAAAGAAAGCTGAAGAAATAACATTACTTGATTTACACAAACTGACCAGCATCACAGATTTTTTTATCATTTGCACAGGGAATTCCGACGTTCAAGTCAAAGCGATTTCCGATGCCATCGTCGAGGGTATGAAATCTGAGGTAAAACCATGGCATATTGAAGGAAGAGAAAACTTGCGATGGGTACTACTGGATTTCGTGGACGTAGTAGTACATATATTTCATCGGGAAGAAAGGGATTTTTACCAACTGGAAAGACTTTGGGCTGATGCCCCTATGGAAGTCATAGAATCGGAAGATACACCTGTTTCTGCTACTTCCATTAGTGAATAGAACTATCCTGTACCAATAAGATTTCCTTAAATTTGGGTATGTCAATTTTAGACCTAAAAACTCAATTGATTGAAGGAATAGCTGTCTCCTTAAAGTCACTTGACCTACCACAGGACAACCTCCATTTAGAAAGACCTAAGTCTCAAGAGTTCGGTGATTTTTCATGTAACGCCGCACTCATCCTCGCGAAAAAGGCAAAATTAACACCATTAAGGCTCGCACAAAAAATCATACAAAACCTGGATATCTTAAAAACTGTGGTTGATGAAATCTCTGTAACACCCCCAGGTTTCATCAACTTTACCCTCAGCAAGGATTTCTTAAGAAGTGAGGTACGCCATATTCTGCAGGTAGGAGAAGCATATGGTCAAACATCTCATGGAAAGGGGAAAAGTGCGCTTGTAGAATTTGTCAGTGCAAACCCTACCGGACCCCTCACCGTGGGACATGGTCGTCAGGCTGTCTTAGGAGATATCGTCTCCCGTATATTAGAGTGGCATGGATATGACGTTACCCGGGAATACTATTTTAACAACGCCGGCAGACAGATACGCTTACTTGCAGAATCTGTTTATGCCAGATATATGGGGTTGTTGGGTGAAACAATGGCAATCCCTGAAGGTGGGTACGAAGGTAATTACATTACAGAAATTGCAGAAAATATTTACAACGAACACGGCTCCATATATAAAAAGAAGGCTGATAACCCCATTTTTAAAAACACCGCAGTCCAGGTTATCTTTAATGATATTAAATCTACGTTATCCAACCTGGGGATCAAATTTGATGAGTTTGTGAATGAGAAATCGTTCTACGAAAATAATCGTATCAACTCTATCATTGATAGACTGCGGGAACAAGACCTGGTTTTTGATGAGGATGGGGCAACCTGGTTCGCCACAACCAAACTCGGCAAGGAGAAAAATACCGTTCTCATCAAGAGTAGTGGTGAACCTACTTATCGCCTGCCTGACATCGCCTACCATGAATATAAAATGGAACGGAACTTCGATCTCCTAGTCGACATTTTTGGCGCTGATCACAAAGACACCTATCCTGATGTATTATCCGCCTTAAAAAGTCTTGGGTACAATACAGATATTATTCGGGTTCTCATCCATCAATTTGTCACATTGAAAAAGGGGGGTGAAAAGGTAAAGATGTCAACGCGGAAAGCGACTTATGTAACCCTGGAAGATCTCATTGACAAGGTAGGAACAGACGTGGTACGATATTTCTTCATCATGCGAAACATGAAAAGCCACCTCAATTTCGATATGACTCTTGCCGTCAAAGAATCTGATGAGAATCCTGTCTTCTACCTTCAATATGCCCACGCAAGAATCTGCAATATTATCAAATACGCAGATGCCATGGGTATTCCTTATACTCAAGAGTCAGATCTTCGTTTGATATCACATCCTTCTGAATTTGAGTTGATAAGAGAATTGATTAGATTCCCGGAAGTGATGAAAAGCGCCCTGGAGTGTTTGGAGCCTCAAGTTATTACCAACTATCTACAAGCGTTAGCCACAAAATTTCACAAATTTTATACAGAATGCCGTGTGGTGACTGAGGACAAAAAGCTCAGTCAGGCAAGGCTTGTCCTCATTACAGCCGTAAAGTATGTCCTGGCAAACGGTTTAAGTGTTTTAGGAATAAGCCAGCCGGAAAGAATGTGATAAATGTTATGAACTCCTTGCTTGAATATATTATTCTTTGTAATGCCTTAGTTACTTGTAGGCAAATAAAGAGCCAATCCCGAAGTTTCGGAAAAACCCAAATCGGAGCGCAGCGCCCACCTGCCGGACGAGCAGGCACACGGAGTGTCGGGAGAAGAAAAGAAATCCTGACCGAACTGCGTTCCATTTCTGATGAATATTTAGGTGGTGTTATCCAAGATACTATTGATCGTAAAGAGCTCGATCCGGGTTTGAATTTGTCCCAGTCCGTGTTTTTCTTGGATAGTATATTGAATCGATTTCTGAAAGATTATCATGAAGCCATGAGTTCTGAAGATAGGGGTCACTTTAACCATAACGATTGGGTGAAAGGAATTACACAGTTTTTCTCCAAAGGTTTAGGGACCTGAAATGAATAAATATCCATCTGTAAACCGGATGACCGATGACCAGAGAATCGGAATTGTCCGGGATATTTTTGCCACAATAACAGGCCGGTACGATTTCTTAAACCGCCTTTTATCCGGCCGCCGGGATGTGGCTTGGCGAAAACGGACAGTGAGTGAAATGAATTTCTTCAATACCCACCGTTTTCTGGACGTAGCCACGGGTACGGGTGATCTGGCTCTGGACTGTGCACGAACGTATCCTGAGGTACAGGTCTCAGGGATTGATTTTGTGCCGGAAATGGTGAGTTTCGGACAAGGAAAAGTGTCTGCCGAACAATTGAAGGACCGGGTAGACCTTCAGGTTGGAGATGGCACTGATATTAAACATGCGAATAATTCCTTCGATGTGAGCGCTATAGCTTTCGGCATCAGAAATATCCCTGATAAAGAAAAAGCCCTATCGGAAATGATGCGTGTCGTTGTTCCCGGTGGTCAGGTAATGGTGTTGGAATTGACCACGCCTGAACCAGGTTTCTGGCGATCAACATACAGCTTTTATTTGTCGGGATTATTACCAAAACTGACACGATTATTTACCAAAAACTCAGTGGCCTATAATTATCTTGCGGATTCAATCATGAACTTTCCCACACGACGGGAATTTTTGGAATTGATGACAGCCGTGGGGTTGAAAGAAGGGAGGGCCATTCCACTGACATTCGGGGTATGCACGTTGTATATAGGGATTAAATAGATATTAAAGGTATACTATGGAAAAAAATGAAATACTGAATAGAATCAACACTGGTTCTGCCAATTCGATGGTGAGCCACCTGGGTATTGAAATCACCGACATTGGAGAAGATTTTGTGACTGGGAAAATGCCAGTAGATGAACGCACAAAACATCCTTTGGATCGTCTGCATGGTGGTGCTTCAGTGGCTTTTGCTGAAACACTGGGCAGTATTGCTGCCAGTATGCAGGTGAATTTTCCCAAAGAGATTGTTGTTGGTTTGGAGATTAATGCCAATCACGTGAAAAGTGTCAGAAACGGATGGGTCTATGGAACGGCCAAACCGGTTCATATCGGCAAGCGTACTCAAGTTTGGGATATTCGCATTACAAATGCAGAGGATGAACTGGTATGCACAAGCCGTTTGACGGTATCAGTGGTAAAGAAAAACATAGGTCAAAAACACCAGAACGCATAAAAAGGCAATCATCAAAGATTCATGATTACTGAAAGTAAAACTGGAAAAATTGTAGCACTCCGTGATTTGTGGAAGGCCGCAATCAAGGTAAATGCATCAGTCGCTATGTGGAGATTACCTGCCAGCAGTTCTGTTCACTTTTTGGTGGATTTTTCAAATACACCCGCCAAAGGTCGGTTGAATCTGCAAACCAAGGAGCCGGGTTTCGCTGTGAGCCCTTTTTTAAGTCCCGAGGACAACGAATCAATTTATCTAAAGGCGGATTTGCATATGACATTTGTTGGCAGCGGGGATAAAATCGAAGAATCTCAAAATGTGCCTGCATCCTTTTGGTCAATAGTAAATGGTCAGAAGGAGAGTGCCTCAATACCCTACCATTTAAACATTCGTCCTGATACGAAAATATCCGGCGAAAAAGACCATTTCATCCGCATGGTAAAAAACGGTATTAGAGCTATTGAGTGTGGTGAGTTTGCTAAAGTTGTGATGGCTCGAACCTTGGATGAACCTCTGATAAAGAATTTTGATATAGTGGACCAATTTTGCCGCTTGGAAAAAGCCCATCCTGCCGCTTTTATCAACCTGGTGTCGATTCCCGGCCGGGGGACCTGGATAGGGGCCAGTCCGGAATTACTCGTGGAAACTCTTGGGAACCGGAACTTTCGAACAGTTTCCCTGGCTGGAACCCAGCCTTTTCCGGAAGATGGGGACTTGAAGGACGCAGCCTGGAACCAAAAGGAAATTGAAGAACAAGCTATGGTAAGCCGTTACGTAATTGAACAGTTCAAGACCATTCGTCTACGGGAATTTGAGGAGTCTGGACCACGAACCGTACGGGCAGGGTCCATGATCCACTTGAAAACGGAATACATGGTGGATATGGAGAATACAAACTTTCCGGAATTGGGGACTGTGATGCTGCATCTACTGCATCCCACATCTTCTGTTTGCGGGATGCCCAAGTTTCCAGCCCTGCAGTTTATTGTAGCCAATGAACATCTGAACCGGGAATTCTACAGTGGTTTTTTGGGGCCGGTAAATATTAACGGCAATACCCAACTTTACGTGAATTTGCGCTGCATGCAGATCTTGCGGACCCGGGCAGTCATGTATGCCGGTGCCGGAATAACCCATGATTCGGACCCGGAAAAGGAATGGGATGAAACTGCTTTAAAGTGCCAAACTCTATTAGATGTTATGAATAGGGATTCATAAGCTACAAAGAGATCACGGATATTTTTTTATTCTTAATGAACGCTTTGTTCTCTGTTTAATAAATGGATACGATAGTTAAACAAAATACCCAGCATATTTATGATTTGGTGGAACTTTGTGCCCGGAAGGGGGTACGGAATGCTGTCCTGTCCCCCGGATCACGGTGTGCACCGCTTATAATCGGATTTAGCAAACATCCGGATATTAAAACCATTTCGGTAACGGATGAAAGATCCGCAGGATTTGTGGGATTGGGAATCGCCCAGCAGTCGGGTGAACCAGTTGTGCTAGTATGCACATCTGGAACAGCGGCCCAGAATTTTGCTCCGGCAGTGACGGAGGCATTTTACCAAAATGTACCCTTAATTGTTCTCACTGCCGATAGACCGGCCGAATGGATTGACCAGTGGGACGGCCAGACTATTCATCAACAGAATCTTTTTGGAGATCATATTAAGGGAAGCTTCAATTTCCCAGCAGATTTGGATCAACCCGAAAACCAGCTTCAGGTCCAAAAAATGGGCAACCAAGCATTAAATCTGGCTTTAACGCCGGCCCGGGGACCGATCCACGTGAACCTCCCAATTCGGGAACCTTTTTATCCTGAGAATCCTGATGATGTACATTTTAATTCGGGTGTAAGTGTTAATGCTAAGATAAATAACAATAATAGTGCGGACGATGAAATATGGCTGGAAATTGAGCAGGAGGCCAAACAATTTCAGAATGTATTGATTATAGGTGGTCAAAACAGACTGGATCCCGAACTAAATGAACATTTAGTTCAATTGAATGTGCCGATAGTCGGTGATGTAATCAGTAATCTGCATGGAGTCAAGGAAGTGACCAGGGGAGCCGATTTCATATTTAATAACGCTGGGATTGAACTAAAACCAGATCTACTTATTACTATCGGTCGGTCGGTCATTTCAAAAAACCTGAAACTATTTCTACGAAAAAACAAGCCTAAGACCCACTGGCATATTGGCCTTGGAATGGTGGGGGATCCCTTTCGGAGTCTCTCAAAAATAATTAAAATGAATCCCTTGGATTTCTTCAAGGGGTTCTTGAAAAGAAATATTTCTTTCCAAACGAAGGAAGAGTATAAAACATTACTCCTGGGATATGACCAAGTAGCAAAAACATCCATTCAATCCCAGTTGGATGATTTTGAGGCTTTTAATGAATTTTTAGCCGTTGCCAAAGTGATGAAGTGTTTACCCCAAGAAAGTGTATTACATCTGGGTAACAGTATGCCCGTTCGCATCGCCAATTTTATTGGATTGGATAAACACCATGTTGAAGTATGGTCCAATCGGGGCACCTCAGGTATTGACGGAACTTTGAGTACGGCTGTAGGCCACGCCCTGGCCGATCAAGAACGAAATCACACCTTGATTACCGGAGACCTGGCCTTTTTTTATGACCGTAACGGTTTATGGCTGAATCGGGCTCTACCCACCAATTTACGGGTTATAATTTTAAACAACGATGGTGGAGGCATATTCAATATGATTCCCGGACCGAATGAGCAGGAGGGTTTAACGGAACTTTTCACGACACCCCACGGCCGTACTGCTGAATTGACTGCCCGAGAATTTGGATTAGACTACCAGACGGCGTCATCCAGTGAGGAATTAGAACAGGCTTTGGATAGATTTTCTCATGGTATCTTAGAAATTTTTACGGACATGAATACCAATACAGCATTTTTTAAGAAATTGACCACAGAGAGCATAAGGGGAAAAGGGGAATTATTGTAATTCTCTGTGTACTCTGCGGCAAAAAAAGGACATAGCTATGAAATGGAAATACAACTGGAAGCCAATTAAGAAATATGACGAAATCAAATTTGATATTTTTGATGGAATAGGCAAGATCAGTATAAACCGGCCGGAAGTGCATAATGCCTTCACACCTCATACGGTGGAAGAAATGATCGATGCAATGAACCACTGCCGGAACGATGAATCCATCAAGGTCATTGTCTTTTCCGGTGAAGGCGGTAAAGCTTTTTGCAGCGGCGGGGATCAGGGTGTGCGCGGACATGGGGGTTATGTAGGCAAGGATGAAGTCCCCCGTCTTAATGTCCTGGATTTACAAAAGCAGATCAGATCAATTCCAAAAGTGGTAATTGCTGCTGTGGCAGGTTGGGCCATTGGCGGTGGTCATGTATTGCACGTGGTCTGCGACCTCACCATAGCCGCTGATAATGCGCGCTTTGGGCAAACAGGTCCAAAGGTGGGTTCCTTCGATGGAGGTTTCGGGGCATCCTACTTGGCCCGAATCGTTGGTCAGAAAAAAGCCCGGGAAATCTGGTTTCTCTGTGATCAGTACGATGCCCGGGAAGCAATGGACATGGGCCTGGTGAATAAAGTAGTTCCCTTAGACAAACTGGAAGAAACCTGCGTTGAATGGGCCCAAAAAATCATGAAACATTCCCCATTAGCCATCCGGGTGTTGAAGAGTGCCTTCAATGCGGAATTAGACGGGCAGGCAGGGATCCAGGAACTGGCGGGGAATGCTACGCTATTATATTATTTATCAGATGAAGCGAAAGAAGGGCGGGATGCGTTCGTGGAAAAAAGAGACCCCGATTTTGACAAGTTTCCAAAGTTTCCCTGAGATGAGTTGACATGATTTTTCGTCCTTGGATTCAGGCCTTCCGTCCGCGAACGCTGCCTCTGGCATTTGCCAGTATTATCACCGGTAGTGGTTTGGCTTGGGCAGAGGGAACGTTTCGATTGATGGTCTTTGTTTTAGCGCTGATTACAACCCTTTTTTTGCAAATTTTATCCAACCTGGCGAATGATTATGGTGATTTCCAGCACGGTGTAGATAATGAAGCGCGGGTGGGACCGGACCGCACCTTGCAAGCAGGATTAATTAGCAAAGGGCAAATGGTAAAGGCCATGTGGATTATTGCTTTACTATGTTCAATTTTTGGGGTGTGGTTAATTGTAGAAGGAACTCGGGGATTAACCTGGGGGAAGTCAGGACTTTTTGCTGTTCTCGGGCTCACGGCCATGGGCGCTGCTGTAAAATATACGATGGGGAAAAATCCCTATGGCTATGCGGGACTGGGAGACGTTGCAGTATTTTTGTTCTTCGGATGGTTGGGTGTGCTGGGGACGTATTTTCTTCACAACCATTCAATTTCAATAGAACTTCTACTGCCGGCGTCAGCTATCGGGTTATTCACTACCGCTGTTCTAAATATCAATAATATGCGGGACCATAAAGCCGATGAACAATCCGGTAAACAAACCCTGGTTGTGCGCATAGGTTTAGACCGGGCGAAACGGTATCAACTTTCACTGAATACAGGAGGCGTTTTGTTGGCGATTGCTTTTATTTTTCCCAGCATCAGAATCCCCAATTACCTTTTTATGATTATAGCACCAGTATTGATAAATACATCCTTAAATATCCTGTACAGTGATGATTACGAATCCTTTGACACTTACCTGAAAAAACAAGCTATGGTCACTTTCCTGTTTTCAATTCTTTTTACAATCAGTATTAATCTGTAATGGCACGTATGATTGGTAACCTCCCTGTTTCTCATTTTTTTAAAAGGAAAATTTGAGGGAACGTGTAAAACATGGGAATTTCCGCTTCCTGGAAAAAGTATACACTGGATTTTAAGCGCTCTGCCGGTACATCCCGGGGCATAATGCATGAACGTCATGTGTGGTTTATTTTTCTTCAGAGCGGGACAAAAATCGGTATGGGTGAATGCGCCCCCTTGCCGGGGTTGAGCCGGGATAATTTCAACCAAATAGAAAAAACATTGAGTCAGGTTTGTTCTGCCCCTGAATCATATCTGGGTGATCCTTCATTAATAAAGAATTTTCCCGCCATTCGATTCGCATTGGAAATGGCTTACATGGATTTTTTAAATGGGGGAATTCGTAGTCTTTACCCTTCACCATTCACGAACAGCCAGAAATCTATCAATATCAATGGATTGATTTGGATGGGCGACCCTGAGTCCATGTCTGCCCAGATAGATCAGAAGTTAGAGGAAGGCTGGCAATGCATTAAAATAAAAATCGGAGCCTTGGATTTTGAAGCAGAACTGGAGCTGCTACGTTCCATCCGTAAGCGCTTTGGAGCTGATAGAATAGAACTGCGGGTGGATGCTAACGGTGCTTTTTCGAAGACAGATGTGCATATGAAGCTGAACCATTTAGCGGCATTTGACTTGCATTCTATAGAACAACCCATAAAACCCGACCAGTGGGAATTGTTGGCCGAATTAAGTGCCACATCTTCAGTACCAATTGCCCTGGATGAAGAGTTGATTGGCCTGAGAGAAGAATCTGACCGAATTGAAATGTTAAACATTGTTAAACCTCAATTCATTGTTCTGAAGCCCAGCCTGTTAGGTGGCTTTCGGGAATGTGAGAAATGGATTGAACTGGCCAATCAACGAAATATCGGTTGGTGGGTCACATCTGCTTTGGAATCCAACATTGGCTTGAATGCCCTTGCGCAATGGGTAGCCACATTGGATACGAATGGATACCAGGGGCTGGGAACGGGTCAACTTTTTACGAACAATGTTCCCTCGCCTCTGAAAGTAAAAAGAGGTGAACTATATTTGGATTCAACATCTGCCTGGAATGAAGTAAATCAATTCATTGGTGAATGGCTATCCCCCGCTGAAACCATGGAGTTGGAGACATCTGGTTCCACGGGTAAGTCAAAAACAATCTCCGTTCGTAAGGAATGGATGGAAAGATCGGCCCGGCTTACAGGAAAAACCTTTAAACTGAAACGGGGAGATACCGCATTATTGTGTCTACCCATGCGTTATGTGGCCGGGAAAATGATGGTTGTGCGCTCTATGGTGCTTGGATTGGATCTGCTGGTATCTGAATCATCCACTGATCCTTTAAAGGGAGTGGACCTTCGTATCGATTTTACTGCTATGGTACCCCTACAGTTGCAGAAAAGTTTGGAAATGGGACGACTGGGAAGCGTGAAAATGGTGATCGTGGGTGGCGGGCAAGTAAGTTATAAATTGGAAAAAGAGGTGCAGGATATATCAACACAGGTTGTTGAGACCTACGGTATGACCGAAACTCTGACCCATGTGGCTGTTAGATGGCTGAATGGCCCTCATAGGACTGAGCATTTTTTGGCCTTGGATGGTATAGCATTTGAGACAGATGATCGAGACTGTTTGGTAATCAAAGCACCGTCGCTAAATCCCAATCCGTTTGTAACCAATGATATTGTGAAATTAATCGATGAGAAATCTTTCCAATGGTTAGGGCGCATAGATAATGTGATTAATTCAGGTGGCGTAAAGATTTTTCCCGAAGTAGTGGAAGCAAAACTTGCCTCTGCCATTACCGATAGACGCTTTTTTATCACTGGCTTACCGGATGAAAAATTGGGACAGAAGGTAGTATTAGTAGTAGAAGGAGAGGCGTTCAGGATTCCGGATGATGCCTGGTCAAAATTTGAACAATATGAAAAACCCCGGGAAATCTTATTTAAGATGTGCTTTAGCTTAACTAAAACGGGAAAAATTAACCGAAATGAATCAATTCAGAAAATTGAATTTTAATTGAGTATTATTTTTCCCTAAGAACAAAAGTTGAAGTTTAGAAATGTGTTGCTTAGCCTAATTTCAATACAATAGGTTCTATAAAGCAAATTATGATTCCCAATTAAGTAATAGGGAGGTGGAGGATGGTATTTACTGGAAAAGAAGATCACTCAATTACCCTTGATGAAGCCTGAAAACTCACGCGTAATTTCCGGAATAATTCGGACTTTCCGCTTGGAGACCTGAGTTAATTGGTTTGATGAAAGAATAAATGAAATACTATAAAACATTTACAAAATTCCCTCTGTATGGTATATTCCCCTAACAGAATACAAATTTAGGCCTGTTGTTCAAATGTTTGATTGTATGTAGAGCAAAACACATGAATATATTTTTAGTTTATCCTGCCTGCACTGACGCAGTCAGACAGGGCGGGAAGGGTGATATGAATCAAAATTTCCCACATATTGACACTGTTAGACTTTTAATATTTGTCTTGACACGAGTATAACTTTGGTTATACTATATCGTTGTGAAAACTGCCATATCAATTCCAGACCAAGCATTTGAGGCCGCTGACCAATTAGCCCGACGTTTGGGTATATCACGCAGTGAATTGTATGTAAAGGCAATTTCATCTTATGTCAAAGAACATCGAAATAATAGAGTTACTGATATTTTGAATGAGATATATGCAGATGAAAAATCCTCACTGGATTCTTTTACTCAATATTTACAGTTCTCTTCCTTACCTGAGGACGAGTGGTAATGTTACGAGGTGAAGTTTGGTGGGCTTCGTTGCCCACACCGACTGGATCAGGCCCTGGATTTCGCCGCCCTTTGGTAATTGTTCAATCCAATGATTTCAACCGAAGTCGTATTAACACAGTTATTGCTATTGTAATTACATCCAACCTTAGGCTTGCAACAGCACCTGGAAATATTCTTTTATCTGCCAAAAGTACAGGACTTCCAAAAGATTCTGTAGCAAATGTTTCTCAGATAATTACTGTAGATAAATCATTTTTAACTGAAAATATTGGCAAGTTAAAGGCAAAACAAATACAAAGGCTTGAAGAAGGCTTGCGTCTGGTGTTGTCGTTATAAAGTAGCTAAATGATACAAAGTCTAAAAGCCGTTGCACCTTACCGATTTACCACGGGTTCTAATCGGAGCTTCCCCATTTAGCAACTATCTTGTTGCCTTTTTGTAGCTCCCTAGCAGTAAGGCGTCAGGTGAACTTTTTGTTATATTCAAATAAATAGTGGAGGCGGGGAGAATCGAACTCCCGTCCGAAACGGTGGACCGAACTGCTTCTACATGTTTATTCTATTGGTTGTTTCTTGCCGGCATTCCCCCAACAGACAAAGGTACCGCCAGCCAGTCTGTTTGTTCTTATTCCGATTTTACAGGCGTCAACCGGAACCAGCCTGTCTTTACGTCGCCCTTGTCAGACGCCACAGGCAGGGCTTCTGAAAGAACGGCTTACGTCAATTAAGCGTATGCAAATTGGCCATAATCGGCACTTGTGTTTTTTCCCAGTTGATTAAAGAGGTTACCAGAAATCCTCTACATGCAGCCGAACAACCCTTCCGACCCGTCGAAGCCAATCGCCCCCAAATTTGTCAAAAAGCATATACCGGAATTTACTCATCATTTAGCTTAAAAATGGGTACTAAATACAGACGTGCCCCATGATTACGGGGCACACCTACCAACTACTATTTTCTTTTGAATATGTTTTTTATCCAAAAGCTGACTCAAATATATTTTCATGTAATAATTAATGCAAGTGGTAATATCCATTTTTTTTTATTTTTTTCAGGAAAATTCAAAAAAGAACAAAATATTATGGATGAATCCCTATTACACCAATCCCCGGGCAACCCGGTCATTCCATGATTCCTTTCCTTTGGAATGGGAAATCTCTTCCATCGTAATGCAATCCGGTACCGGGCAGACCAGCATGCAGAGGTTACATCCAACGCACTCCTTTTCATCGATGAAGGGTACATGCGCCAAATCCCCATTTTTTGGTTGGTGCCTTATCGGGGCTGACACTTCAATTCGAGGATTGAATCCATGGTCGGGTTCACCATGATAAGCGTAACACTGTCCTTTATTGGTATGAACACATTGATGGGCTCCATCCAAGCAGGAAATGTAACAGAGTCCACACCCAATACATTTACTTGCGTCTATTTTGGCTACAATATCATAGTTCAGGTCTAATTCCCCCCATTCAACAAACCCGGGAATGGCTTTACCAATCAGATCATTTACTGACTTCATGCCCATTTCATCAAGATAGTTATTCAACCCGTCAATCATGTCTTCCACGATGCGGTACCCATAATGCATGACAGCAGTACAAACCTGAACACTTGTGGCGCCAAGTGCAAAATATTCCACACTATCCTGCCAGTTTGAAATACCTCCAATCCCGGAAATGGGAACCGTAATCCTGGGATCCCGTGCCAGTGTTGCTACCATATTTAAGGCAATCGGTTTAACAGCGGGACCACAATAGCCGCCACTTGTACTTTCGGCGCCTACGGTTGGTTTAATAAACAATGTATCCAGGTCCACACCGATCAGGGATTTGACCGTGTTAATCAGGGAAATGCCATTTCCGCCACCTCTTACGGCTGCCACACCCGGATCCAGTATATCGGTGACATTTGGGGTGAGCTTCACAAGTACCGGTGTCTGTGCGTATTCCATTACCCACGATGTAATTTTCTCCAGCACCACCGGTTCCTGCCCCACAGAACTCCCCATTCCTCGCTCACACATGCCGTGGGGACAACCGAAGTTTAGTTCCAATCCATCTGCCCCCGCATCTTCCGACCGTTGAACTATCTCCCGCCATTCTTCTTTGGACTCTGCCATGAGGGAAACCACAACAGCGCGATCCGGATATCGTCTCTTCACTTCATAGATTTCTTTGAAATTGGCATCCAAAGGTCTGTCGGTAATGAGTTCAATGTTGTTAAATCCCATCATTTTCGTGCCCGAATAATCGACGGCACCCAGACGGGAATCCACGTTGACAATTGGCTTACCCAATGTCTTCCAGACAGCTCCGCCCCACCCCATTTCGAAAGCACGCATCACCTGTTCCCCACAATTAGATGGAGGACCGGATGCCAGCCAGAATGGGTTTGGACTTTTGATCCCGCACATGTTAATGGATAGATCAGCCATGAAGTTTTCTCCTATCCTTCCCATTGATTAACCTGACAGGTCTGGTCTGACATGTCAGGTTTAAATTATCCTTGAAACCATCTAAATCTTACCATCGTCTTTTATAAATCTCGATTTGATACCCCAACTTCGTAACATAGCGAATGCCGCTTCTCTTCCATCCGCAGCTGCGTTCACGACCTCCTTGCCACCATTGATGCAATCACCTCCCGCATAAACATTCGGGTGAGTTGTCATGTAAGTTCCGGAATCCACAATGACCCTCCCCATTTCATCTACCGCAATATCCGGGGAGACCGCAATCGCGTGGCTTTCCTGTCCAATGGCTTCCACAACCCAATCACAGGAAAGCTCAAAAACTTCTCCCGATTGATTGGACTTCACTTTCAACGACCTGATAACACCCCCATCTCTGACAATGGATATGGGTACAACATTTTCCATCATCCTTACACCGTATTTACTGGCGCCTTCCAATTCATGCTGATACCCGGGCATCTCAGAACGTGTACGGCGATAAACAATATTTACATTGGGTATTCCCAGCATAGCCAATTCCCGGGCAACGTCTATGGCGGTATTTCCGCCACCGATAACCAAAACAGAATTCAAATTAACGGGCAATGAAAAATTAGGGTTGTTTTTTATCTCCCGGATCAGTTCAAGAGCACCCCAGACACCTGACCCATCGCTGCCAGGGAGTTTTAATCGTCCATCCTTTCCAAACCCAATGCCGATGAATACAGCATCGTATTCTTGCACCAATTGCCGGAATTCCACATCTTTACCAATCTTTACACCCGTATGAAGTCTAACACCGTGTTGTAAAATCCATTCCACTTCTTTCATACAATCATCGGTTTGGAATTTATAGGGAGCAACAGCCGTAGTATTAAGACCGCCGGGTAACTCATCTTTTTCATAAATGACGGGGGAGACACCTTCCAGTGCGAGATAAGCGGCACACGCCAAAGAAGCAGGTCCAGCCCCAATAAGTGCAACCTTTTTCCCGGTTTCAACGTCAGCCGGAACAAATAACCTATTTCCTGTTCGCACCTCTGCTTCCAACGCTTTCTCAGTGACGTATCTTTGCAAGAAGCCAATCTGAATTGGTTTGTGGTTTAGTTCATTGAAGACGCAAGCGCCTACGCACAATTCCTCCACCGGGCAGACCCGGGCTGTGGAACTGCCTAACATATTCGCTTCAAATATAGTTGTGGCGCTGCCTCGGATATTACCACTCGCTATCTTTTTTATGAATATAGGAATGTCTATTCCCGTTGGGCAGGCCGAAATGCAGGGAGCATCATAACAGTTCAGACAACGGTTGGCTTCGATGACGGCTTCTAAATCGGTGTAGGGTGGTTTGGCATCCGAGAATTGCGTCTCCAATCTGTCTGATGGAAGCAGCGTACTTAATTCCTGTTTTTCTGTCATAATCTCAAATCTTTTCTAACCAGCACAGCATTTCATTAATAGGTTGCCAAGAATCTACTTGCTCCAAAGGAGTCCCTGCGGGAAACACGTTAACACTTATACTCCCATAGCTGCGAAGGCATCATCCATAATCCCGATTGCTTCTTCTACATCACTCTGGCTGATATTGAGAGGAGGTGCAATTCTCATGGTATTTGCATAAAGTCCTCCCCTACCCACAAGGAGTCCTCGCTTCTTCGTCTCTTCCATTAACTGGCTGGCGGCTTCAGGATTTGGCGTTCGATCTTTTGATGTTTCGTCCACCACCAATTCCATAGCCTGCATTAATCCCATTCCCCGCACATCACCGATCACTTTTGGATATTTATTCTTTAAATCTTCCAAACCATTCCTGAGGATTTCACCCATCACTTTAGCATTTTGTGTAAGATTGTTTTTTTGAATAACATTAATTGTAGCGCTGGCTGCAACGCAGCTAACAGGATTACCTCCAAATGTCGAAATGGTGTTTTTTGTCAAAGATTCTGCTATGGGTGTTGTTGTCACAACAGCAGCCAGGGGAAAGCCATTGGCAATTCCTTTTGCCATAGTTATTATATCAGGCTCGACTCCATACTGTTCGATACCCCACATCTTCCCCGTTCTACCAAAACCTGTCTGTACCTCATCCGAAATAAATACTCCACCGTATTTACGAACGATTTCCGCCACAATCTTGAAATATTCCACAGGTGGTGTAATAAATCCTCCCACACCCTGTATTGGCTCAATCAGGATTCCGGCTATTTTTCCTGTTGTAGTAGTCTGGATTAGTTCTTCCACATCCTCCGCACAAGCAACACCACATTCCGGGTAAGTCTGTTTCAAGGGGCACCGGTAACAATAGGGAGAAAGGGCATGCTTGATGGCTGACACCTGTGTGGTCAAAGCCCGCCAGGATGCGTGTGCCGTCAATGATTGAGCCAAAAGTGATCGCCCGGAATAACCGTGTCGGAGAGCAATCAGTTCAGAATTCCCCGTGTATATCTGCGCCATCATGACGGCTGTTTCATCCGCTTCCGTGCCTGAAGCCGTAAAAAAGCATTTGTCAAGATGACCCGGGGTAATTTCCGATAATTTCTCCGCTAATTCCACTACAGGAACCGTAGGATAAAGTGTAGAGATATGGGTCAAATTATTTATTTGTGCAATGACTGCTTGATTTACTTCCTCATTTGCATGACCCACCGAGACAGTCAGGATACCCCCAAAAAAATCGAGATATGAGTTTCCTTCCAGATCTTCCACCTTGGCGCCTTTTCCTTTGGTTATGACGATGGGTTCTTTGTAGTAATTTTTTACTGCTGGGAAAAGATAATCCCTGTGCTTCCTAATAACCTCCTTACTATCCATATTCATCTCCTTTTAGTCCTTTAATGGTGTCCCAAATATTCGGGATGCTTTTTCTGCCTACCGCTCCCACAAGTTTCCAGTTTCATGGGTACTATAGTTCGGTGAGTTTCTCATATGTTTCAGGTCTGCGATCTCTGAAGAACTGCCATATGGCTCGCACCTCCTCAATCAAATCGAGATCAATCTCAGCCACCAATAACTCATCTTCGTTTTCCGATGCCATAGCAACAATCTTCCCCCGCGGATCAACAAAATACGAACTTCCGTAAAATTGACCCAGGTTCCATGGTTTCTCAGCGCCCACCCGGTTGATACATCCCATGAAATACCCGTTCGCTACTGCATGAGCCGGCTGCTCCAATTTCCAGAGGTACTCGGATAATCCTTTTACTGTAGCAGAAGGGTTGTAAACAATTTCGGCACCATTCAGTCCAAGAGCGCGGGCTCCTTCAGGGAAATGGCGATCGTAACAAATATAGACACCAATCTTAGCATAACGAGTATCAAACACAGGATACCCTAAATTGCCCGGGCGAAAAAAGAATTTCTCCCAGAATCCCGAAGTGTGGGGAATATGCGTTTTCCGGTATTTTCCCATGTATGACCCATCTGCATCGATGACAGCGGCAGTATTATACAACATCCCCGCTTGCTCCTTTTCAAAGATGGGAACAATCATGACCATCTGATACTTCTTTGCATATTCCTGCATCCGCTCGATGGTGGGACCAGGAATGGGCTCTGCCGCAGCATACCAGCTATTGTCCTGTCCCGGACAGAAATATGGGGTGCTGAAAATTTCCTGGAGACAAAGAATCTGAACACCTTGCTCTCCCGCATCCTCAATGAAGGGGATGTGTTTCTGAATGGTTGCCTCCTTAATCTCATCAATCGTTCCGTCTCCCTCTGACTTGGGGATACTCATCTGAACCAGCCCTGATTTGACAATTCTTGCCATGATTTACTCCTTATTTTACTATATCGCCTGCCTGCCGTCAGGCAGGGAATTTCTCCATAGGAGTTCCTACTGAACAATATTATTTCATCCCGCACATGC
>JADFPG010000199.1 GCA_022562455.1 Fidelibacterota bacterium
ACTTATAGTTAATGATGAAAAGATTTTTAAACACATTTCTAATTTTCTTTATGATATCTATAATTTCTGCTGAAACCGTCTATCAGCAGGTACGAATTTATTATACCGACAAATCGGATTTGGATAAGATTACCGTTATAGGCATTCCCCTTGATCATGTACTGATAAAAAAAGGGGTATTCGTGGAATTGGCGGCTACTGAGGATCAGGTGGGAAAACTGATTAACGAAGGTTTTCAAGTTGAGATTATACAGGAAAATTTAACCCGGTTTTACCAGGAGAGATTCCAGCCGGCAGTAAAACGTCGTAGAGGTTTTGAGCTGGGGTCCATGGGAGGCAATTACACATTCGATGAGTTTGTATCAGAATTAGACTCTCTCCACGATCTTTATCCAACATTGGTATCTGAAAAGATAAGCATTGGACTTTCATATGAGGGTCGGGATATCTGGGCGGTAAAAGTTTCTGATAATGTGGACTTAGATGAAAATCAGGGAAGTGATATTGAGCCATTGGTTCTCTACACGGGCGTGACTCATGCGAGGGAACCGCTCGGGATGATGAACCTGATTTACTTTATCTATTTTCTGTGCGAGAATTACGGCATTGATGATTGGGCAACGGACATTATAGAAAACCGGGAACTGTGGTTTATCCCTGTTATCAACCCGGATGGATATGTTTATAATGAATCCAACTATCCCGGTGGTGGAGGGATGCACAGGAAAAACCGGCGGCCCGTCTGCACCCAGGGAAATCAGGGAGTCGATCTTAACCGTAATTACTCATACGATTGGGGACTTAATGTCGAGGGTTCCAGCCCTGACACTTGCTCAGATCTCTATCGAGGGGAGGGACCTTTTTCCGAACCGGAAACATCCGTAATCAGGGATTTTATAGAGAGTAAGAATTTTAAGAATGTCCTTCATTACCATGTCTATTCCAACTTGTTGATCCATTCCTTTGGGACGGGGGAATATCCACCCGAACCCGATTTGAGCATGCTTCGGGAATTTGGGGCTGAGATGACAAAATTTAATCACTATCTGGTGGGGACAGGGATCGAAACCGTGGGGTATTACGTCAATGGCGATGCAGTAGACTGGTCTTACGGAGATCAAGGACTGGTGAGCTATACACCTGAAATCGGAAAAAACTCCGATGGATTCTGGCCATCGACAGATCGAATCATTCCCCTGTGTGAAGAAAACGTCTGGCCAAACCTCTATTTCGCTAAAATTGCCGGTTCCCTTTTAAAGGTGGTAAATGTCGAAGTAGATCAGGAATTTTTCAATCCTGGCGACACTTTCTCGTTATCATTTGATATACAAAATATTGGACTACGGAATTCTCTCGGCTCTGTGATTGTCACTGTGATGCCTATGAACAACAATCTCAGTATAGTGCAAAGTGTAGTGGAATTGGGTGTGATCGAAAGTCGGCAGTTGGTGAATTTCCCCTCTCCCTTTGACATTGTGGTTGGCAGTTCAGTGGGTGAAGGGTGCCATTCGGGTATCATCATCGAAATGACGGACGGTGAGTATGAAACATTTCACGATACAGTCACATTCATCATTGGAGAACCTGTTATAGCCATCCAGGATGATGCTGAATCCGGCATGGACAATTGGACAGGAGGCAGCTGGGGTTTATCTGACGATACTCCTCCCCAAGGGGATTTTTCTTTTACTGACAGCCCTGTCGGTAATTATGACAGTGGTGATTCCAATCCATTTGAGTGGGCGGATACCATCGATCTAACGCTGTCTGCAAAACCCATTCTTAGTTTTTCTGCGAAATGGGATATTGAAGCGACGTGGGACTTTGTTCAGGTTCAAGCATCAACCGATGGAATTAGCTGGACATCCCTAACGGGGAAACATACCAGACCAGGTTCGGGGAGGGGTGTGCAACCGGAGGGTGAACCGGGGTATGATGGCGTCCAGTCTCAATGGGTGGAAGAAGAATGTGACCTTTCAGCTTTCGCCGGAGAGCCCAACGTATTTGTCCGATTTGTGTTAATGAGTGACGACCATATAGAGGGGGACGGGTTTTATGTGGACGAAATAAAAATTCTTGCCTTTCCTGATTTGGAGCTTTCCGAAGGTGACATAAATGGAGATTGCATACTGAATATTATGGATATTCTATTAGTTGTGGACTTCATCCTATCCCCTGAAACAATCACAGAGGAGGAGAGCAAATCAGCGGATATGAACTTTGATGGGATGGTTGATGTGTTTGACATCGTGCTCATGGTTCAGGCAATTGTAGGCGATTAGCTTGAATGCATGGAGTTCAATATTATCGTCTCATAATTTCAAAGTTCTCACGTCAAAAAGCATGGTTGTTTGGATGAATGAATGTATGGAAGTTCATGCAGTCATGCAATCATACATCCATTCAACTACCAACACCTTTGCTTATCTATCACCCGCTAATCGAACATTTCTCTTTTATCAATTTGCGAAGCTATGTTCTAATTACATAAATTCTGCTGAAGTTTAAAAAGT
>JADFPG010000109.1 GCA_022562455.1 Fidelibacterota bacterium
AAACGTATTATCAAGATAGAACAGAAGGCAATACCTCAGTCACGGGGGCATAATTGAAGAACCAAGTCCCCTGTCTGCCGACAGGCAGGCAAACTCTCCCAAAGGGACTCCTGTGGAGCAAGAACCAAAGAACAGAACTTACTGATTACCATCCCGACCCGTCGGGATTGGTTCTTGGTTCTTGGGTCTTTTGAATTTCTATTCTCACCAATCATTTAGGGATTACATCTCTATGCATTTTACTTTTTGTTGGTTATCTACGGTTCGGGAAAAGAATTGATCCTACTACGAGCAACAAAATGGATATGATAATAGCCGGGTATATTGCATCGATACCATAAGGGGGGTACCCTGTCAATTTTTTTACAATTTCCCATCCAATGGTTACGAACGATCCACCCAAGATAGACAGCAAAGCGCCCACCGTTGAAGCTCTTTTCCAGATAAAGACAGCTAACAGCGCCGGCGTGATGCTTGCTCCGTAAATAGTGTATGCTGCATAAGCAGCTTCCAAAATTGATTCAAAAAATGAGACCATGAGAAATGCCAGAATTCCCAGGAATAACACAGCCAAGCGACTGACAAGCAGTAATTCCTTTTGAGTTGCCTCGGAACGAATAAATCGAAGATAGAGGTCGTGACTTAAATTAGTGGCAGGGACAAGCAGGTAGGAATCCGCTGTGGAAACAATAATGGCAACCATAGCCGCCATCAGTAACATACCGATGATCACAGGCACATGATTAACCGCTACCAATAAAATAATGTTTGCAGATTCAGCTCCCTGTAATTGTGGTTCTAACCCTGTTCCTAAAAATCCAAGGGTAACAATCAATACTTCAATGAGCATGACTCCAACGATCCATCCTACCACAGATTTTTTTGCCTCATGTTCATTCTTGGCTGATAAAAATCTCTGGTACATGTTGGCATCCCCCATGAGGAGGAACATAGTGGGCAACAGATAAGCAAATGCCTTTGCGCTTCCCATAGCGCCAAACAACTGCCACTTCTCAGCCGGAACCTGTGCGGCAAAATTACTCAATCCACCCACACCTTTGATGGCGAATGGAATTGCCAGTGCAATACCCAACAACATCACCAAACCGTTTAAAACATCGGTGTAGGTGACGGAGATCATTCCCGCTAATAGTGTATATCCAATGGCAAAGACGGCTGTAATCACAATACCGGTCATCATGGGACTCATACCAAGCAAGTAAAATTCATCCCCAGCAATGAGGTTGATGACCCTACCCCCTCCTTTGAATTGGTAACTCACTATGGTCACATAGGCGATCACAGTTGTGATAGTGGCGGCGAGACCGACCCACTGGTTATATCGGTCTTCGAGGATATGGGGAACGGATAACTTCCCTCCTCGTCGAATCTTTCGTGCAATAAAGTAGATAAATCCAATCCCAATCCATGCACCGACGGAACTCCACAAAGCGGCAAATCCGTTTTCGTAGGCAAGTCGACCTCCATTAAAAAGAGAGCCTGATCCCGTCCACGTAGCAAGCAATGTGCCGACAAGAATGGGAGCGGTCAATCTCCGACCCGCAACCATGAAATCTTCCTGGGTTTGGACTTCCCTGCTGCGGTATAGTCCCACACCGATCAGAAAAATGAGGTAAATGAGAATGAAGTAAATGAAGGTCATGGGGTTTGAATGTTGGAGGTGAAATTACCAAAACTTGTCAGGAAATTCAACACCATCTCCTTGCAATTAGCCAAAAAGGGAACTAAACTCATTTAGTATGACAGTAAAAAATATAATTATTATAATCTTTTTATTCCTCGTAGCTAACTTTGCTGCCTGTGATTCAACAAAAGGAAAGTCACACATGAACCGGCTTGCCAACGAGAAAAGTCCCTACCTGCTTCAACATGCTGACAACCCTGTTGACTGGTATCCCTGGGGAGAGGAGGCCTTTGAGAAAGCAAAAAAGGAGGACAAACCTATCTTTCTATCCATTGGATATTCCACCTGTCACTGGTGTCATGTGATGGAACATGAATCTTTTGAGGACTCTACTGTTGCCGCACTCTTGAATGAATACTTTGTCTGTATAAAGGTTGACAGAGAAGAAAGACCTGATATCGATAACATTTATATGGCTGTGTGTCAGATGATGACAGGAAGTGGTGGTTGGCCCCTCACAATAGTTATGACTCCGGATAAAGAACCATTTTTCGCCGGAACCTATTTCCCGAAAGAAACAAGGTTTGGGAGAATCGGTATGCTCGAATTAATTCCGAAAATAGGGGGTGCCTGGAATACCCGGCGAGATGAACTCCTCAAATCTGCCGCTAATGTGATTTCTCACTTACAGAATCAGTCTTCCCCAAAGGGGACAATTTCACTCGGTGAACAGACATTGAAAGAAGCGTTCATACAATTTCAGCAGAAGTTTGACGATGGTCGTGGTGGCTTCCAGGGACAGAGAAAATTCCCTACGGCTCATAACCTTTCGTTCCTGTTGCGATATTGGAAACGGACTCAAGATGAAACTGCCCTCCACATCGTGGAGAAAACACTGCAGGAAATGAGGAAGGGAGGAATTTACGATCAAATCGGTCTCGGTTTTCACCGCTATTCCACCGACCCAGAATGGTTGGTTCCCCACTTCGAGAAAATGCTGTACGATCAGGCAATCAACGCCATCGCCTACCTCGAAGCTTATCAGGTAACCGGCAAAAAAGAGTATGCCAGAACAGCCACTGAAATTTTCACATACGTCCTGCGGGACATGACCTCTCCCGAAGGTGGATTCTACTCCGCTGAAGATGCCGACAGTGAAGGTGAAGAAGGAAAATTTTACCTCTGGACAATGGATGAGATTGTTGAAATCCTGGGAGAAGAAGAAGGAAAATTTATTAGCAAAATATTCAATGTAAAAGATAGGGGAAATTTTCGGGATGAGGCATCAGGAAGCAAAACTGGGAATAACATCCTCCATCTAAATAGTTCAAGCGAGGAATTGGCTAAACTCAATAACATGGAACTTCCGGATTTTCTGGCAAGGATTGAAGCGGCAAGAAACAAATTATTTGATATACGCGAAAAACGGATTCACCCTCTGAAGGACGATAAAATTCTCACAGACTGGAATGGTCTCATGATTGCTGCACTGTCAAAAGGCGCTCAAGTCCTTAACAATAATGAATATGCTCACGCTGCGAAAAATGCTGCGGATTTCATTCTAAAACATCTTCAACAATCGAATGGACAGTTGATTAAGCGTTACCGGGATGGGGATGCTTCCCTACCAGCCCACCTCGACGATTACGCTTTTTTCACTTGGGGTCTGCTCGAATTGTACGAGACGACCTTTGAGGTAGAGTACCTGGAAAAAGCTATTCAACTCACGGATGTGATGATCGACCTGTTTTGGGATGAGAAGAATGGTGCATTTTTCTTCACGTCCGATGAAGGTGAAGCGCTTATTATCAGAACCAAGGAAATTTACGATGGAGCCCTCCCTTCCGGGAATTCCGTGGCTGCTTTGAACCTGTTGCGGATCGGAAGAATTACCGGAAATCCTGAATTTGAAAAAATGGCTGAATCAATCGGGAAAATCTTTTCTGAACAGGTGAACAGATCGCCATCCGGTTATAGCCAGCTTCTCATGGCTATTGATTTTGCCATCGGTCCCTCATACGAAGTCGTATTGGTAGGTAAACCCAACACGGATGATACTGAAAATATGATCAACCATCTGCATCAATCTTTTATCCCCAATAAAATACTCCTGTTCAAACCTACTGATGAATCCACACCAGGCATCGTAAAATTGGCTGGCTTTACGGAAACTCAGGTTTCTATAGACGGAAAAACAACAGCTTATGTCTGCCAGAATTATGCCTGTAAAATTCCAACTACAAGTATCGATGAAATGATTTCTTTTCTAAAATGAAACCTGCCCTCTCAACCAGGATTGGAGAAACACTCGCCCACATTCAGGATTTCTTCGATAGTTTGATCCACTTTGGAGTCAAGCGGGCAAAGGAAGTTAAAAAGGAGATCGATCAATCGAGCAACGGGAATTCCTCTGTATTCGGAAAATTATTGGGATTTTTTTCTGAGGTGGGAGATTCATTTTATCGTAAGTACACGGAAATTAAATCCGAGAAAGAGAATAATACCAACTGATGCACATTGTTTTTCAATTGCTAATATTTCATTTACAAATCCAGATATTTTGCGTAAAATAAAGGTGATGATCATTGAATTTTCCCTCGACTGGTGCCGGCATTTTGGAACTGTCAAATTAAATCCTTATGGGAACTGAACTCCGGGTGAGGAAAACAGGCCTTTTCTCCCGTTTATTCGGGAGGATCAAGGAAGTTTGATCCATTCGGGAGGTGCCCACCGTGAATAAAAGAGGGTTTCCAAAGCCCATCAGCCGGGGGAATTTTACATCCATATTAACCTACAATTTCCTAACCTGAATAATTCATCAGCCACTAAGGCACTAAGACACAAAGAATTAAAAATGATGAAGTTATTTCGCAAGTCAAATGTGAACATTTCTCCACAGGATCCTTCGGAAAACTAATTTGTTTTGGCTAATCCAAATGTTATCATCCCGAAATTTCGGGACGTGCCTTTGTGTCTTTGTGGCGAATAATCCAGGCTAAAAAGAGAGTAATACAATGAAAAGAATTACTATGATCCTATTGATCCCTCTTCTGTTTAATACTTTTGCTGCAGCTCAGGAATCTTTAAAATCTGATGATACAGCATTGGAGAAAGGAATTGCTCTGGTCAATGAAGAAAAGTACGAGGAGGCGCTTCCATTTATTAACGAGGCAATTTCAGCAGATGAAGAAAATGCAGAACTTTATCGTTTGTTAGGTCAGATACTGGAGATGTTAGACGAAACCGAGGAAGCTATTGAAGCATGGACATTATGCCTGACTTTAACTGAGGATGAGGAGTTGGAAAAAGAGGCAAAACTCCATCTGGAAGCATTAGAGGAATAGATGAAGTTCATACGATTATTAGTCCTTCTATCTTTTTTATTTGCTACCGGTTGTTATAATAATCTCGTTGTAAAGGAGGGGTTCAATTTCTCGGATGTCAAGACTGTATCAGTGGTTCCTATCAGGGATTATGAAAATTTTCTTGGGTCAGGCGAAATTATTTCCAGAAGTCTTGTTCACCACCTGATGAAACTCGGATTAAATGTAGTTGAGCGAGAGAAGTTATACACAGTAATTGAAGAAGCAGCCCTTTCTCAGACGGCAATCACTGATGCTGACTACACTTTAGAAATAGAAAGTCCTGACGCAATTATCCTCTGCACTATCACAGAATTCAGCGATAAACAGGTGATTGTCATTCCAATTACTACTCATGATAAAGGTCGAACAGTAACCACGATCGAGGAAAAACGAGAACCCATTATTAAAAAGGATAATGATGATGAAGATTCTGACATCGCTTATACAACTACGACGGTTGAGGAAACAACACATTTTAAGGGATCTATCATCGAGACAAGCCGGGTGGAATATGTCAACTCGGTAGTTGGAATTACTCTCCAGATGATAAGGAAGGAGACCGGGGAGATACTCTGGTCATCAAACTACTGGTACAATTCGCTCAGTCTTTCCAATGCAGTGGATAAATGTGTGTCCGGTGCGATAAAACCCTTAAAAAAGATTTATCTAAAATAGCTTAGGTTAAATCAATACAACATTCGTAATAACTGAATGTTATAAAATTCTTAAAGTCTATTTAAGATTTGTTAGTTCTGAAATTCTATCCACTTCAGGTGTCAACGAATCGAAATACCTTAAAAATAATAGAAACTTAGGATAAAATGTATTATCAGATATTTATCTAAATAACCATTACGGCATTACATATGATCTTTTGATTGACTACTATTTTGTCTATCCTTTTGCATCTGTGTAACGGGATTGAATGAAAATATAATGGACTAATAGTACCATAATTCAAGAATGAGTTCTTCCAGAGGGTTCAGCGATTGTTAATTTCTAACGGGGAAAGTTACCTGCGCCGAAATTCTGCCCAAAATATATTTGCAATGGCGTATAACTTTCCCTGTATTCAAAACTTCTTAAATCGCACGAACGCTTTCGGCGTCTGGTGGACTGTTGGTTAGGCTTCACTGGTTTGGGAATTCCTCGATAGAAATACTCTTTCTGCCTTCATCTCTTCCCCAAACCGATAGTGCTTCTTCGATTTCACTCTCAACAGAATTTCTAATTTCATCATCCATACCCATCATAACTGCACCAACCACACCTAGAATCCGTCTGGGGTGAATTGCACCCACCTGAATAGCTAATCCATATACTCCCAGATCGAAACCACGTAGATAATTCTCTTTTATCAATTTTAACCTGATTAACCTAGCTAATCGATTTTGTATAGTTTCCGAATCATCTATTGAATAATAGAAGACGATCCAATTGCCTGTTGATGGATTCTGCCAACAAAATTGGCGAGAACTTTTTCCTGAATCAAACCATTCTTGAACGGTATTAAGCTTTTCACCGCGATATGCTCGTTCTCTACGGCTCATCGCTCCAAACTCCCAAGCGTAATACATTCCAAGTGGGATGCCATCGAAGAGTCTTCGCTGACCAACAAATAGACTTTCAATCTGATCTACCCATCCTGAAAGTTTATTGTGATTATCACGAACCGCGATATCATCTTTCATCCTATCCTGATATTCAATCCAATAGTCAGTTTTTGTTAATTCAAGATCAGTATTTGGGAATTTATTTGCTCGAGATTTGTAATATCCTAGTGCATTCATTTCTTGATCGAGAGGAATGTCAGATACTTTGAGATATCTTCCACGATCAGCCAAATAATAAAAGAAGTCCATGGTCGTATCTATTTCACGGGTCAGTTGCTCCAACTGTGACCATGTGAAAACATGAATCGGTAACACTTGTTCGTAGACATCTGGGAATACTAAGGATGGCTTGGTTGAGATTGACTCATCTGTGACCAGAATAATAATTCCGATATAATGATTAATTCCCTCATGCAGAAAGGGAAAATTATAAAAGGTGTTGTGAATATTTATTTGTTCTTTTGCCTGAAATCTTCCGTAGTTGTTAACTATCTGAGAAGTAGCCTGTTCAATGCGAGATCTACTCCAGGATTCTATTGTCGCAGAGCCTTCACTTCGAGCCTTCACTTCGACAAGGAATACTATGCGATTAAGCCAGACGAGAACGTCCGCTACTTGAGCATTGTTTAATGTTTTTGGGTCACGAAATGAATAAACGTTCGAAAAATGTTGGTCAAAGAAATTATGTACTAATTTCTCAGCTACTTCACCGACATCAATTTTTGTCATAGATACACCCAACTCAAAGTGAAAGCCTAACCGACAAAGCTCACCTGCTGGCAATTCGCTGACGCTCATTGCCAGTCAGGTGCAGCGCCTTGTTATGCCAAAAATTCGGTTTCAACAATAACTCAAGTAAAATTTCTGTACTCTTCTTAACCCCAAACCATCAAAACATAAATCGAATTCCAACAAAGCCACCGGTGCTTCGCTTGAGTTGAGAACCCTCTTGTTCTTGCCACACTGGTATCTGCGCGAGCGCTTCCAGAATTAACGATGACTTAGTAAATTTAAGCCCTGGCGAAATGTAGAGGATGGTTTCTCCGGTGTCTGCGACGTCGTGGCTGTACAGTCGATCTTGACCAATATTCTTATAGGATACTTCCAATACAGGTGCTAAGGCGACCTCTGCCTCTCCCCCAATACTGAACTGATGTGCCAAAGCCCAATCCAGAGATAGTTCATCGCCAGGATTTGTGCCACGACTGCTTTCGTCCGCAAGACCATTCCACGCATAGGCTATGTTGAAGTCCGATGCCCAGGACCCCCTTCGCCACGACATGTATAGCCCGGGATTTACATCCCATGTTTCCGACGTAAAGGCGTCTGCTCCCGTTGGGAGTTCCAATCCAAAAGTCATAGCACCACCAAACGTATGTTCGGGTGTGTTGCGCCGGTATATTCCATACTTGGCAAGAAGGGACAAGTTGGCAAGGCCCGTATCCTTACTGGTAGATCCAGCCATCGACATTTCTTGATGCACTACAGGTTGTTTCAGCACTAAAGTCAAATTTCGCCGAAGTCCATACGCTAAAACAATATTCAAGGTATATCTGTCCATCTTTCGGTTCATCGATGTGGGATCGTCATCCCGTTCCATATACCGCAGTTGTGTCCGAAGTATCCATCGGTCTTCTGCAGGAGTAAGTCCGGCATCAACGCTAATTCCCGCTGCGATTGCATCTGACAAAACCAGAACAAGGGCAATTTGGACCACGTAAAGCATCCAGAAGAGTCTTTTCATGTTGGAGTTCCTTTCGGACAACTACTTAATTCGCTTACCAACGGTAAAATTCGCACGCCCGATTGCATCATAAATATCTTCATCATTCAATTCGGCTCCTGGTCGCACTGTAACTACCAGTTGTCTTTTCTCCCAGTTCGCTTTCGCTTCTTGGACGGCTGGAATCTTTCTAACAAGTTTTTCCAGACCACCGTGACACCCAGGACAGTCCATCCCCAGCACCTCATAGATGCGGATTTCAAAGTCTTGTTTCGCAGGTTCTGTAATTACACCTCGATTTGCAACCGTGCAACCTATCACACCAATCAAGAAACTTGAGACAAGCACAAGCAAAAACCGATTTCGCATCATAGCATTACCTCCTCATTGTACGTTCGATTCCTTTGCTGTGGCATAACGATCAAGCTCACCTGCCTGAAGTGTTTGTAATATTTTCATTAGTAAGCCAATAGTGTTGATGCAAAACTACAAAATATTTTTATTGACGCAACACGCATTTCAAGTCAGGTGCAGCGTGTGTTAGCCAGCCAAATATTGAAACGGCAGGAAATCAAAGCGTTGCGATGCATATGTGATTAAATCTATTATAGAACTAACTTAATTAGCAATGCCAAACAGTAAAAAATAAACTAATAAACCTAATCCAGTAACTACACAACCCACAGGAGCAGCTAAAGAGTAAGTTAATCGACGTTTTTTAATTTCTGATATATATTTTGATCGATAGACAGACTGATACCGTTCAGTTTCATTTATAATTTCCATTTGCCTTGTCTCAGGAAAATCCACATCAATAATTTTCGAAGCTATCGATGGTCCTAATGATAAAGCCAGCCCCATCGGTACTAAGATAAATACATGATCTTCGATAAATAATGGAGTATCCTCCAACATTGAAAAAGTTACCCAGAAGGTCAGACAACCATATAAGGTTGATCCAACCCCCCAAGTCAATTTTTTGGATATATCGAAGTCAGTCCTTGCTTCCACCTTTGCTTTTTCTTCAATCTGGGTAATGTCCAATTCTTCTGTTTGGCTTCTGACTTGTGCTTGAGCATATGTAATGCCGATGAAAAGAAGAATGACTAAGCTGAAATTTAATTGTTTCATTTTATTGTTTGTTTTTTTGGCTGGCTAACTTGTTTTTAACCCGCTACTTTTCTGTATAAATACACAAACAATAGGTACCCCCTGGAAAAATGCAGAAATGTAATTTTCCTTCTCTAATCTCGGATGCATTGTATTTTATTCTCCGTTTGATACTTATCCTATAACCTATTTTAGTAAAATCCTCTCAAAAATTAATCAACTTCCACTAACATCTTTTAAAATCCATGATCAAATTAAAACAGAAAAGTGAATTATTCAAATCAGCCGTCCATCTTCCCTAACTGACCGTTTTGTGCGTTTACCAG
>JADFPG010000011.1 GCA_022562455.1 Fidelibacterota bacterium
ATATAATAAATACGACTGTCACCCACATGCGCAAAGTAAACCATATCCGGAGTCACCCAGCATAAACTCAATGTCGCACCCATGCCATTGCACTCTTCATAAGAGCGACTATGCATACGCATTTGATTATGGATCTGCGGTATCAGTTCCAAAAGAAAATCTGTGCCACCGCTTGCCGACCTAAAACAACGAGGCATCATTTCAGTGACTTTATCGACGGTGATCTTACTGGCAAACTCACCTGCTTTCGCTCCACCCATCCCATCACTCACTGCAAAAATAAAATCGCCATCACCCAATGAAGCATCGCCATCCTTCCCTAAATACTGAACACCGTGCTCATCAAATGTCAGCGCAAGAAAAGCATCTTCATTGGTTTTACGGAAACGACTCACATCCGTGAGGCCATGCCATACAAGTGACTTCTTATCCTGATCTTCAGACATCCAAATTCCCTTTCTCCCTGCCAGGGCGCTGCACTTGCTCCAGCGTCAGACCTTCCCCTGTCTCCAATAGAGTCGCTAACTCAAAATCAATCAGGCAAAAACGACCCAAATGGAGATTATGAGTCACAGGAAGTATGGGTTAAAGTAGAATTTAAAATGGAAGTTATTTCTCCTGCTTTGGGAATTGAATCACCAACGACTGTAATTAAAGTTGTGACGGATCCATTTCAGATGTTTGCGGATATACGGATAGATAATAGAGATTTAACGACGGAGAACCTCGCCATTTATGATCTTGATAGTCCTCCAAACGAAATTCCATTACGTGTTCACATTTTGGATCAATTGGACATCTCAGAATATGAAAATATGTTGAGTTCTATTTTATCCACAGGAAAACTTCCAGGTGGTGAATACACGTTTTATTTGGCGATTAGATCCGGATCTTCTTCCGGTAGTCTATCCTTGACTGATGAGGTTACCGAGAAAATCATTGTAACATCCCCAACCTCACTGAATCTGATCGCACCTGGGGGAGAATTGGCAGATACCAGTCAGAACACCGTTTTTTCAACTTATCCTGTTTTTCAGTGGGAAACAGAACCTTGTTCAAATTGTGAGTCATTCATCCGGGTTGCCCGTTTTGATCATTCCTTGCATGGATCACCTGAAGACGCTGTAGAGGATGTAACGGTATACCCCATGAACCAGACGGAAGGGTGGGCTTCTGTTGGTGTGAGTACAACAATTCAGTACCCATTCTTCGATGCAGTAGAACTTGTACCTGGGTATGTTTATGTATGGCAGATCAAAAAAAATCTACCTACCACTGTAGGAATAGAATCATATTTAAGCCCTATTTGGTCCTTAAAAATTGGAGATTTAACGCAACCTCCTGAAATGGGAATCGAAAACTTACATCCTCTTTTACAACAATTGATGGATGTTCTTGGTGAGGATCAATTCTTTGCTTACTTTGGTCCTGATGGTGTATTATATGGATACTCGCCTGACGGAACATATGAAATTAATGGTATACAAGTTTCCATCGATGCTGTCTATACGTTAATTCAACAATTCCAAAATCAATCTTCACTGATTATTAATATTTCGGTAGAGTAAGGGTGAAGCAAAAAATGAGAAAAGTAAGAAAGTTGACTGCTTTAGGATTGACCGCATTTTTTTTATCGTCTATTTCGTTGTATGGCGCTGAAAGAATTGCGGTAGTAACTAAAGTAAAGGGAACAGTAGAATTACGGAAAAGTGGCAGTAATTTTAAATTAGTAACTCCAGGAATCGTGTTGTTTGATCAGGATTTTATTAAAACAGGATCCGATGGATTCATGGTAATGGTTTACCTGGATGATAAAAGCATGTTAAAAATCAAACAAAATACAAACCTGCAGATCTCTGGTACAAGAAAAGGCAAGGGTATATCTAAAAAAATAGACATGATCGTAGGGACCTTAAAAGCTGAAATATCTAAGGAGAGACGGGGTGATTTTATAATATCCACACCGACTACGGTTGCATCGGTGAAAGGGACTATTTTCTGGTTTATTTCTAATCCTCTATTTGGGGATCAAGTTATCGGATTGGAAGGGTTGATAGAGCTACAAAATTTAATTTCAGGTGAAGTAATTATTGTAGGTGCAGGAATGACCGGAATATCAACGCCAACAGGTGATTTAGAATTACAAGAAACAATAGACTCGGACATACCTGAAGATGAGGATGAGGCCGAAGAGGAAATAAATGAACTGAAAGTCCGATTAAAAGACGCATTCGGTGAGGAAAAAGTTTTCATCATAAAATACCGGTGATAAATCGCTGGTTTTGTAAAAGAAATAGTTTTATTTATACTTCCATCGTTTATTTATAACCACTTTTTGTACTTATAAAATGGTTCATAAAAAAACTATTTTAATTCTGTTCTTGCTATTGCTAACAAGATTTCTTTTAGGAGCTTCTACACTTATCCACACACCACCGGTGAATCCTGTTTCTGACAAGCCGATGATTATCGAAGCTGTTGTGTTTAGTGATGTTATGATTATTGATGTCAGAGTAATTCATAGAAGCCCTGGACAGACAAGCTTCCATGAAATAAATATGATACCAGAAGGGGAAGGATGGAAAGCTTCGATCCCATCAATATTTGTTACTGAAAATGGGTTAGAATATTCAATCTTAGTCAGATTAGTGGATGGTAGCGCTCTCGGTTTCCCCAGTGAAAATCCATTAAACTCTCCATACTTTCTGCCCGTGATACCTGAAGAAACCAGTACGAGATCGTTTATAGGAGAAGAGGAAGAGATTTCATATTTGGAAGCAGATATTCTTATCGTCAGTCCGGAAGAAGACAGGTTAATATCATCTATAGAAGCATTAATTGTTGCTTCCCTTTATAATATTCAAGGAGTTGCTCTTAACACTGTAAAGATTATATTTGATGGAATAGATGTGACATCTCTCGCAGTAGTTACACCGGAAATACTTATTTATACTCCCGAAAATATTGAACCTGGTTTTCATACTGTTAGAATAGAATTAAAAAATTTATACGGTATTTCGATTGAGCCCAAAACATGGTCATTTACGGTAAGTGGTAGGGAAAAACGGATTATTACAGCATCAGAGGAGTTTTCATATAAAGGGAAAGTACGATCGGACTATTCCCTGGATAAAATTGAGAGAGGAGTATTATCAATCGGACAGACGCGGTTTGAATTTGAAGGGGGTTGGAACTGGTTAAATTTTGTGACAGATTTAAGATTAACCAGTAATGAAAGTGAATTTTTACAACCGAGAAACAGGTATTCTTTAGGGATAAAATCCGGCGAAAATATTTTAATTAATTTGGGTGATTTTACCCCTGTTCTTTCTCCCTATACAATTAATGGTAAACGAGTACGCGGATTTGGAGTTGATGTAAATCTGAATTGGATAAGGTTTCAACTGGTACAAGGAGAATTGGAGAGAGCTATTCAGGGACTTCCCAGTGCTGATGACTCCTATATAGTCACAAATATTTCCAGTGACGGGAGTGGAAAGCCAATTTACGAATTGGATAGAAGAGGTTTTACATTTTCACGACAGTACCAGGCATATCGGTTAAGTTTAAACCTGTTTAATCGAGCTCGATTGGGTTTGAATTTACAAAAAGCAAGGGATGATCCAGGAAGTGTGAGTAAAGAGGTAGGAAATGCAAAGTTTACCGTTCCTGATTGGACAGATTTCGTATCGGATCCGGGTTTAGATTCCGGAGTTTATTCACTAAATGAATTCAAGGATGCTATTTCAGATATTGCCTCTTTTAAACTGGCGAACGCGCACTGGGGAGGAGATTTACCTCAGGATAACATTGTTTTCGGGTTTGATGCAGGGCTTTCTTTTGATGAAAGAAGATTGAATTTTGATCTTGATTGGGCAGTCAGTTTTATCAACAAAAATATCTGGGATGGGGCTCTGACAAAAGCCGAAATGGACACAACATTAGACGACTCATTGGATGGATTCATATTTAGGACATATGATGAGTATGGTTTGGTGACAAGTCTGGGATTTTCTCTCGAACAGATAGTGGATCCTTCTACCTTTAAAGATTTTTTCATTGTTAATGCGAATATGATTCCTTTAGTTCCTGTTGATATTGAATTATATGCAGAATCGCCTATATCAGCGATATTGAATATGCCGTCCGCTGCATACAAAATAAGGATGCAGGCATATTATTATGAAAATACTTTTCAGATGCAATATTCACAAGTTGGTCCTGAGTTTATTTCTCTTGCCAATCCATATTTTTCAAGAAACTTAAGGGAATTTTTTATATCTGATAGGATTCGTCTATTTGACAATAAACTGTCAATCAGGATGGCATACAAACATAGAGATAATAAAATTTTGAGCGCTGTTGTTAACCCATATTCACAGAATACCGTCTCTTCAAATTTTGCATTAGCGCCCGGGTTAGGATTACCAACATTTACTTTTGATTTACAAAGTGTACGTAGGAGTAATGGAAGTACTGAGTTGGACAGTCTCTTTTATACATCTTCAACCGGACGGGATTCTTTAGTTATTCGGGATTTTAGGGAAGATACCAAAACTTCTACTACAAATCTGATGATATCAATTCCAATTCGTTCCGGTGGAGTCAGTTATAATTTTCTTGGCACTTTTAATATCATGGATATAGAAGATCAACTAATGGATTTAAGAAGGAGTGATTTTATTTCCCCCAATTCCGGATCCCAGTCATTTTCACTTGCAGTTTCAACCCATCATACCTCACCGTTAAAGACTTCCTTTAATATTACTCGATACAATCTTGAGTTGCCTGGCAGAACTGTTGGATCGAAAGAAAAGCCGAAAGAGTCCCGGATATTAAAGTTTGCGTTTAATGGATCCTATGGATTCCGAGGTAATAAACTGAGAATCCTGGGCGGATTAAGTTATATGAAGACGACGGGTATTTCTGAATTTTCGTATATTGGAGCGAATACAGGGATTGATCTTTCAATCTGGAAGAATTTTACAGGTCGAGGTACTGTTTCCGGAAATATCAAACAAGCTAAGAATGAATTTAGATTTGGAACATTGGCTGTGAAAATATCTATGAATTATTTATTTTAGGGAGAACAAAGGAAGTTAAATTATGTCTGCTATTCTAAAATTTTGTAAAAAACATGCAATTGGTTTTGGACTGACACTTGGTACAATTGTTATTGTGTTATTTTTCCATAGCGTTCATTTATTCGATAATTTTGAGTTTAAGGTCATAGATCTTGCGTTTAAAGTAAGAGGACCTTTGTCTGGATGGGCAGCAAGAAAAGAGATTTCCAAAGATAGTCTGGATATTGTGATTGTTGATATTGATGATGAGAGTTATCGTCTTGTTCCCTGGACATGGCCATATCCAAGGGAGGTATGGGCTATTACGATTGATAACCTGACAAGAGCCGGTGCAAAAGTGATCGTTTTTGATATTCAGCTTGACTCACCAGATCGTCGGGCGGAATACTTGAAAGGGATTGCTCGAGAGCTTAAGAAACATGGGATGGAAGATTTGATACCTGCTCATGGAGACAGTGTACTCGCTGATGCCATTAGGGAAGCACAGGCTAAAGGTACATCAGTAATCTTGGCAACCAAACTTGTACAGGAGCCGACGAGAATCCCATCTCAATATATACAATTTCCTGTAGAGGTATTGCGATCTGCTGATCCGGATTATGGTTTGGTAAATGAGGAACTCGACATGGATGGATTTTCCAGACAATATTTTACCTTTCTAACAATTGAGCAGGAGCCAGATATCTGGTATTCAACCCTTGGGATAAAAGCAATACAGAAGTACCTCAATCTGCCAGAGGAAACGCTGCCCCAAATTAATTATGAAGATAATATTTTGATCTATGGTCCTTTGGAAATCCCACTTAGCAGTAAGAACGGCAAATTCCTTATTAATTTTTACGGACCCCCTTCAGGTATTAATATTGGTAAGAATGAAGCGTGGAAGACGTTCAATCGGTACCCGCTGTCGAATGTTGTTGACATTATGGAGGTTGACCTTAATGATTTGGATGAAGATTCTGATTGGATGGAATTTTTTATGGAAGGTAGCCCAATGTATGGCATGATTGGGGAAAGTCCATTCAAAGGTAAAATCGTGATGATTGGCGTTTCGGTTGAAGTTTTCCATGATACAAAAAGTACACCCTTCTATACATTTGCTGGACAACAACAACCAATGCCAGGGATGGAAGTACACGCAAATGCTATTCAAACCCTTTTAGATCAAAATTTTATCACTGTTTTTGGAGGTAATATCACATGGAATAGCAAATCATGGGTATCTCATACTCTCCTGATCAGTGGTTTATCAATTCTTGCTTATCTATTCATTTCATTTTTAAATCCTCTGTTTGCTGGTCTGTGTATTTTTCTTGAATTGGCAATATTTTTTAGTGTTGCTATTGGAGCATTTACAAATGATTCTTTGTGGCTGGTAAAACAGATTTTAGGAAATTGGAGTAAAATTAATGTTCCGGGATTTGGGCAATCTACAATTATCCTTACAATTGCACCTATTTTCGGAGTTATGTTCACGTATATCAGTAACATTCTTTACAGATTTATTATGGAACAGAAGGATAAGCGATTCTTGAAAAATACGTTTGGTGCTTATTTAGCTCCTGAATTAATTGACCAAATGTATGAAGAAAAAACAGAACCCAAACTCGGTGGAGATCTCGGATATCATACAGCTTTCTTTTCGGATATTCAAAGTTTTTCAGCATTTTCTGAAGTTCTTGATCCGGAGAAAATCGTATCCCTTATGAATGAATATTTAACAGCCATGACTGATATATTACTTCATCGTCGTGGTACTTTGGATAAATATATTGGAGATGCCATAGTAGCTTTTTGGGGGGCTCCTGTTCCGGTGGATGATCAGGAATACCAAGCTTGTATGACTGCTTTGGAGATGGAGAAACAGTTGGTAGTTTTCCGGGAAAAATGGAGTACTGATGGAGACTGGCCTGAAATTGTTCAAAATATCCGACATAGAGTCGGTTTGAATTCCGGAGAATTAGTGACAGGGAACATGGGTTCAAAGATGCGTATGAACTATACCATGATGGGGGACATGGTCAATATTGCAGCCCGGCTGGAGTCCTCGGCAAAACAGTATGGCATTTATATCCAGGTTGGGGAAAATGCCTATAATGTCGTGAAAGATCAGTTCGAATGGAGAATATTAGATCATGTTCGTGTGAAAGGGAAAAAATTGCCGGTAAAGGTATTTGAACTTCTGTCCGAAAAAGGAAAATTAGATGATATTCATTCCAAGGTACTTCCAATATTCCATGAGGGTTTGGAATATTATAATTCGCAAAAGTGGGATAAAGCATTTAAAGCATTCACAGAATCAGATCAGCTGGAAGATATGTTCCCGACCCGACCTACGAATCCAAGCCGAGTGTATATTGAAAGGTGTCAATTTTTTAAAGAGAATCCACCTGGGGACGATTGGGATGGCGTCTGGACGTTAACGGCGAAATAGTTGATAGGTTGACGAAAGAAATTGAATAAATTACCTATGATCAATCTTTATTTTTTTTTGATAGGTGGATTATATCACAACTCTAAACGGAATTGAGGTGTATACTTGGTATATTTGTAGCTTATATTAAGATTAATTTGAAATTATGAGAGCTATTAAATTTAAGTTTGCAAAGCAGTTCATATTTAGTATTCTGTCCTGCTTATTATTTTGGACATGTGGTCTGGAACAACCCCTTCCTGAGAATCCCTACGATCCCTTAAATCTGAATTATTCTGCCCCAAGAACGCAGATTATCTCAAGTCCTTCCGGTACAGTTACAGAAAAATCAGTCACATTTGCCTGGCAGCAAAAAGATCCTTTTTACAATAGTGATAGTCTTGATTCGGAAACCTATGGAAAAATATGGTATCGGTATCGACTCAATGCAGATTTGTGGTCTATGTGGTCCATGAATACTTCTGTTGCCTTTGACTTTTTGGATGACCAGGACTACCTGTTTGAAGTGATGTCTAAATATCCTACGAATATTATGGAAGATGTACCCTATCCAAAAAAGAGTTTTACTATGGACGCTTACCGGTCTTCCTTAGTCTTTTCACCCCGAATGACCATATTGAGATCCGACCTTGGTGAAAATACTTTTGCTGTGTCTGTCAGAGCTGAAGATGTGTCTGATATAATGGGTGTTCATATTATTGTGGATTACGATCCTGATTTCCTGAAGCTTAATGCAATATCCCTGTTTATTAATGAGAGTGACTTCCTGTTACGTAATGGTGGGGATATTATCCAATTTTTAGATCATGACTCACTTTCCGGAGAATTGGCTGCTGATCTGGTTATGGTTATGGGAAGCGGTGGTGGTGTAGATGGAAGTGGTGATTTAATGGAACTTCAGTTTGAACAAATTGCCGAGAGTGACACGATGTACATAAGCTTTGGTGCGGAATCATCCATCAGGAATTCCATGAATGAAGAAATACTTGAAGATCGAGGCAATGGGGTGGTGTATGTGTGGTGATTCTAAAGTAGGCATCCTTGCCTGTTTATACGGACAAGATGGCACCTTGTCCTATATTTCCAGTGGTTCCATCATGGAGCGAGAATCCATCCCGAAGGTTTTCGGGACGCTAAATCAAATAAAGACTCCTGAAGGAGCCTGTGAAAGTAATACAGTACGTTTTAGAAGGGTTTCTTTGCCTGCCACATTGGTGAGTGAACGACAGTATCGTGGACTAAATGTGCTAATTCGTACAGCATCCTGCGAGTATTCGCTAGATCGAAAGATATCATATCAAGGTTTTTTAGGAGAAATATATCATATTTTTAAGAAGGAATAAGTTATGAGAAAATTTAATTTAATCATTTTAGCGATAATTTTCAGAATAATAGTTGGATTCTCTCAAACGGCATCGGTGACAAACGTGACTGCTACCCAACGTACCGATGGGTCTAAAATGGTGGATATCATATATGATCTGGCTGAGGAAACCCATTTAATATCCTTGGACAAAAGGTCTTTACGCTTGTAACTCAAATGGAGGAAGCCGGTTATCATCAAATTGTCTGGAATGGCAAGGATCAATCGGGAAGGTCAGTATTCACAGGTATTTATTTTCTCTATTACCACACCGCAGGATTTTCTTTAAACAGGAAAATTATTCTTATTAAATAGTCTTCTATTTGTTAATCACCCGTCTCCCCTTATTACGGGTACGATTTTTCTTTGGGAACCGATGGGAAAGATTGTGCTACTGTTATAGGTAGACTAAATTATAGTAGATTATTTATAATCAAAATGATTGGAAAATGAGTAAACGAGGTAAAATTCTTTGGATTGATGATGAGATCGATCTCCTAAAACCTCATCTTTTATATTTGGAAGAGAGGGGATATGAGGTAGAAAAAGTGACCAATGGGAGAGATGCAATTGTTGCGGTGGGAGAAACCCAATATCACCTCGTCCTTTTAGACCAGGTAATGCCTGGGATGGACGGTATTTCAACTCTTAGGGAGATAAAAGATATTCGTCCGGCACTTCCTGTGATTATGATAACAAAAAATGAAGAAGAGTGGCTAATGGACGAAGCTATTTCCGAAAAAATTTCATATTACCTTACCAAACCTGTTAATCCGAGCCAGATATTCCTCGCCTGTAAGAAAGTTCTTGAGGAAGAGAAACTTATAGAAGAAAAAACTGCCTCAGCGTATTTAAAAGATTTTCAAACAATTGAGTCCTCTCTTTCTTCTGAGATGGATATCGACGCCTGGTGGCGGCTTCATGTTAAGTTGACGGATTGGCAACTGGAGATGGATAACCAACCAGACCTGGGTCTGGGGTCAATTCTCGAAGGACAAATTAAAACGTGTAATGGACAATTTGTCCAATTTTTATTGGATCATTATGTTGACTGGCTTCATAGTTCAAAGTATGATCGTCCAACCCTGTCGGTAGATGTTTTAAAAACACACGTAATTCCTCATTTAGCATCGGGTGAAAAGGTATTTTTTCTGTTAGTGGATTGTTTTCGGCTAGACCAGGTGATGGCAATTCTACCTTTGATAAGGAGGTATTTCGAAGTATCGATTGATTACCATGTCTCACTGATACCTTCCGCTACTCCATTTTGTAGAAATGCTATTTTCAGTGGGGAATACCTCTCTGAGATTCAAAATAAATACCCTGAGTTGTGGAATAATATGAATCGTGATGACAGAAGTATGAATAGTTTTGAAAAAGAGTTACTTGGGAAACTTTTGAGAAAAAATGGTCTTAAAAATCTTTCGTTTATCTATCAGAAAGTTAATGTAGCCAGAGAGGGTATAAATTATTTAAACCAGTTTAATGATTTTATGGATGTACCTTTTGTTTCTCTGGTGGTCAATTTCATTGATATATTAACACACCTTCGATCCGAATCTGAAATATTGAGAGAGATGATGCCAAATGAGTCCGGATATCGTTCAACAGTACGAGCATGGTTTCAAAATTCATGGTTATACGACATTATTAAAAAAGTAAGCGATGCTTCTTATAAATTGATTTTGACCAGTGACCATGGGAGTACCCAGGTTCATAGGGGTGTGCAGGTGCCAGGCGATCGTGAAACATCTTCAGGTGTACGTTATAAATATGGGAAAAATTTAAGGTGTCCGGAAAAATTCGGTTTGGAGATAAAAAGACCTCAGGATTACTTTTTGCCTGAGATGGTTACGGGAACAAACTATATCATTGCAAAAGAAGATACTTATTTTGTATTCCCGACCCAATATCATAAGTTCCGTTCTCTTTTCCAGGGCAGTTTTCAACATGGCGGCATCACCATGGAAGAAATACTTGTTCCCACTTTCACATTTACTCCGAAATAGTGTGTCCGAAAACTTTTTATCTCACTCACCGGAAGAAACGAGAACAATCGCTGCTGATTTTGCGGTATCATTGAAATCTGGTGATATTGTTGCTCTTCAAGGGAATCTTGGGAGTGGTAAAACGACATTTGTTCAAGGGATTGCTTCAGGTTTAGGAATTGTGGATGTGGTTAATTCTCCGACCTTTAAAATAGTTGGAGAATATTTGGGTAAAATTCCTCTGTACCACATAGATTTCTACAGAATAGAATCGGTAAACGAGCTTATTCAATTTGGTTTGGATCATTATCTATATGGAGACGGGGTAACGGTTATAGAATGGGCGGATCGATTCAAAGACTCGGTTCCCAGTAATATTGACATCATTTTCAAATTTGTGGATGGGATGAGGACAAGTAGAAAAATTGTAATTAAAACAATTTATTGATGTGAATCTTCTTGCTATCGAAACGGCAACTTCGGTGTGTGGAATTGCAATTTTTATTAATGACGCTTTGGTTGCTATTGTGGAAGAAGAATTAGATCGGCAACATGCCAAGAAACTACCGGAATTCTTTGATAAGCTCTTGACAGAAACAAATATTAAATTCTCAGATATTGATGGAATTGCCGTGTCAATTGGACCTGGTTCATTTACTGGATTAAGAATTGGTTTGAGTTATGGGAAAGGTCTTGCCTTTAGTTCCGGACTACCTGTGATTCCTGTTACAACACTTCAAACTTTGGTGGAAGGGAGCCGTTATCAGTATAAAAACATAAGATGTATCATTCATTCCCATAGAGATTTTGTGTACTATCAGGATTTTTCATTTTACAACGATATTCATGATATTACATCAAAACCAAAATCCGGTTTGTGGAAAGATGTGGTACACTCTATAGAGAAGAATCAAGTTATTTATCAATATGGTTGTCAGCAGTTGATTGACCAGTTAGACACAAAAACGGGAATATTTGAGGTAAAACCATCTGCTATTTCGGTCGGTAAAATTGCATTGAGGGTATCTGAAAGAGATAAAATTATTGAATATCACAAAATCGAACCAGAATATGTGTCGGATTTTATTATATCGAAGAAAATTGGTGCATAAAAACTATTTTTGTCTAATGTTGGAATAATTGGTTAAAATCATCAAATTAACTTTCTATGGTTGCGTGGTTTAAAAGGGAAAAGCAAAAGTTATTCACCACCCGGAAAAAATCAATACCGGATGGATTATGGGAAAAGTGTCCGGGGTGTGATGAGATATTGTACAAACGTGAACTGGCAAAGATCCATTGGGTGTGCCACAAATGTCAGCACCATTTTAGAATTAAGCCGCAAGAATATCTTGAATTATTAATTGATGATGGAAAGTATGAAGAGTTTAACGCTCATTTGAAATCAAGCGACCCCTTAAAGTTTAAAGCAAGTAAGAAATACGTTGACCAATTGAAAACCGCTAAAGCAAAGACCGGATACAATGATGTATTACGTACGGTTAAAGGCAAGATCAATGGCAGGGATGCAATTGTGGCAATTATGGATTTTTCCTTTATAGGGGGCAGCATGGGTTCCGTTGTCGGAGAGAAAATGGCTCGCTCAATAGATCATGCAATGGAACAATCATTACCCCTTATCACTATCACAGCCTCAGGAGGTGCAAGAATGCAGGAGGGGGTTTATTCCCTTATGCAAATGGCGAAAACATCAGCAAAATTGAGTCGATACTCTCAGTCGGGTGGTCTCCACATTTCCATTTTAACAGACCCGACGACAGGTGGAGTAACTGCCAGTTATGCCATGCTTGGCGATTTCATTCTTGCTGAGCCAGGCGCCTTAATCGGATTTGCCGGACCTCGAGTGATAAAACAGACCATTGGAGAAGACCTTCCTGAAGGATTTCAGAGCGCTGAATTTCTACTCGAAAAAGGATTTGTGGATCACATTGTGCCTCGCAAAGACCTGAAAAAAACTATCACCCGTCTTATAGAGTTTGCAAATGCCTAAGCCATTGATTTTGGTAACAAACGATGATGGGATATATTCTCCTGGTATATATTTTCTGCAACAAGAGGTTGCAAAAATCGGACGGACTATTGTTTTTGCACCGGAGTCGGAAAAAAGCGCAGTAGGACATGCGATCACAATCTCTGACCCCATACGGATACGAAAATTATCGAGGCGAAACGGTTTTTCCGGATATGCCGTCGGGGGGACTCCTGCTGATTGTGTGAAGTTGGGCGTAAAAGCGATTTTGGACATACCTCCTGATATCATCGTTTCCGGAGTTAATTTAGGTTCAAATATGGGGATGAACATTCTCTATTCCGGTACCGTCTCCGCTGCAACAGAGGGTGTAATCCTTGGAATTCCATCTATTGCCATTTCCGTGGATTCTCATAAAGAACCGGATTATACCGTGGCAGCCAAAATTTGTGCCAAGTTTGTAAAAATTGTATTAGAAAATGGAATTTCTAAAGGTACTGCGTTAAATATTAACGTGCCAAATGTGAAAGAAGATGAAATAAAAGGAGTTCGTCTAACCAGACAGGGACATAGTTATTACGAAGAGGATTTTGATAGAAGAGTTGACCCGAGAGAACGTATCTATTACTGGATGGATGGAAGATTAATTCCATCAGAGAATGATCCGGAATTGGACGATATTGCCGTCCAAGAAAATTGGATTTCTGTTACTCCATTACATTATAATCTGACGGATTTACAAAGTTTTAATGAAATGAGGAACTGGGAAATATTTATTAATGAAGAATAGGCAGACAGTATTAATTCTTGATTTTGGTTCTCAATATACCCAGTTGATTGCTCGACGAGTAAGAGAGCAAAATGTTTATTCAGAGATTGTTCCCCATTCTATATCGGTAGAACAGGTAAAAAAAATCGCACCGACTGCTATTATTCTATCAGGAGGACCTTCAAGTGTTTATGGTGAAAACATTCCTGAATTTTCAGAAGATATCTTGGATTTGAATATACCGGTTCTTGGGATTTGTTACGGGTTGCAGTTGTTAATTAACCATTACGGAGGAAAGATACATTCGAATGGTGTAGGAGAATACGGTTTCGCTACTATTTTTCTTCAGGATAATAGTACCATACTGGATGGAATCCCGGACGAAACTCAAGTATGGATGAGTCATGGTGATTATGTGGATACAGTTCCCGAAGGTTGGATGGTTGCAGCCAAGTCAACAAGCGGTACCGTTGCGGCTATCGAACATAAAGTAAAACCAATTTACGGTACACAGTTTCATCCTGAGGTTATTCATACCCAAGAAGGTAAGAAAATAATATCCAATTTTCTGTTTAATTCCGCAAACTGTAAGGCGGATTGGACTTCTGGATCATTTATTGAGGAAACGATACAAGCCATTAAAAACCAAGTGAAAGATGAAATCGTGCTATGTGGTGTGAGTGGTGGAGTAGATTCTGCTGTTATGGCAAAATTGGTTCATATTGCTATTGGTGATAGAATGAGAGCGGTCTTTATAGATCACGGATTGCTCAGAAAAAATGAAACCAGGTATGTAATTGAAATACTGCCCAAGAGTTTAGGATTTCCTATCGAGTGTCATGATTTTTCTGATAATTTTTTGTCCAGACTGAAAGGTGTAACCGTTCCTGAGAAAAAAAGAATAATCATTGGTGAACAATTTATTCGAGCATTTGAAAAAATCGTTGATGGCGATAGCGATGTTAAATTTCTTGCTCAAGGCACTTTATATCCTGACATAATTGAGAGTGGCGGGAAAACCGGTAGTGCAGATGTTATCAAATCACATCATAATGTAGGGGGACTTCCTAAGGATATTAAATTCAAATTGATAGAACCTTTAAGGGAACTTTTTAAGGATGAAGTTCGTGAAGTTGGGAAAAAGATAGGAATTCCTGGGGAAATATTAAAGAGGCATCCTTTTCCTGGTCCCGGATTGGCTGTAAGGATAATCGGGGAGATTACGGCAGAGCGGATAAATAGTCTCAAGGAAGCGGACTACATTTACATTCGACTGTTAATGGAACACGGTATTTATGATGATATTTGGCAAGCTTTTAGTGTATTGGTACCTATCAGGACGGTAGGCGTGATGGGGGATAAAAGAACTTATGGTAATCTCCTGGCTTTGAGGGCCGTGACAAGTGTGGATGGGATGACAGCAGATTGGTATAAAATGCCTTATGATGTGCTGGGGAAAATATCAAATGAAATTGTGAATTCTGTGGAAGGTATCAATAGAGTGGTGTATGATGTCAGTTCAAAACCCCCCAGTACAATCGAATGGGAATAAGAAATGAGTGTGAGTGTCTTGGTGATGCTCTGTAGGAGCTCCTACGGAGGAGTGGTGACTGCTCCTTACAGAGTGGGGTTGGAAGGTAGAGAGGAATCCCGAAGTTTCTGGATCGTCAATAAAAATTGTCCCAAAGGGACTACTATGGAGAAATTCCCTGATTTACCCCGATTTAATCGGGGCAGGCGATATAGTTAATTAAATTTTCTGGGCTTTTTATCTACTGGATCAGCACGACTTATCTTTGTGATGAACTTAAGAACCAAATAAGAGAAGAAATCATGTGTGGAATTGTTGGATATTTAGGCGATAAAGATGCTATACCCATACTTATAAATGGGTTAAAACGGTTGGAGTACCGCGGATATGATTCTGCAGGTGTGGCGATTGTCAATTCTGATGGTCTTCATGTTGTAAAGCGAAAAGGGAAAGTAAAGGAATTAAAATGCGAATTGGAGGATACGGTTCTTCGTGGGAGCATAGGCATGGGGCATACAAGATGGGCTACTCATGGAATCCCCAGTGATTTGAATGCCCATCCCCATATGGATATGGCTGGGAGAATATCGATTGTTCATAATGGAATCATCGAGAATTATGATTTACTGAAAACAGTACTCGAAAAAGATGGGATCATTTTTCAGAGCGACACAGATACTGAAGTTCTTGTTCAGTTAATTTCAAAAATTTATTCGTCTTCTAAAATGACAGTCGCGGAAGCAGTTCAGGAGGCTCTTCGAGAAGTAGTGGGTACTTATGGCATTGTAGTTGTTTCTGCAGATGAACCTGACACATTAGTAGTCGCTCGATTGGGCAGTCCACTGTTACTCGGAATTGGAGAAGATGAATATTTTGTAGCATCGGATGCTTCACCTATAATTGAGCACACCAGAAATGTGGTTTACCTTGATGATGGAGAAATGGCTATTATCACAAGAAAAGGGTACAAGATAATCCGAATTCGTGAGAACCACGTAATCCACAAAGTAGTGGAAAGAATCGAGTTTAATCTTGAGGAAATTGAAAAAGGGGGATTTCCCCACTTCATGCTGAAGGAGATTCACGATCAAACCCATTCCATCACAGATACGTTTAGAGGTAGGTTACTTTTGGATACGTGTCGAGCACACCTGGGCGGTATCCGGGATTATTTAGATCATATTCTCAATGCCAAACAATGTTATATCACAGCATGTGGCACATCCTGGCATGCCAGTTTGATCGGTGGGTATTTATTGGAAGAATATGCTCGAATAAAAACAAGGGTTGAATATGCTTCAGAGTTTCGTTATCGAAATGCAGTGGTTGATCCTGACACCGTACTTATTGCAGTCAGCCAATCCGGGGAGACAGCCGATACCCTGGCAGCTATCCGTAAAGGTAAGGAATACGGGGCGTTAACCGTTGGAATTTGTAATGTGGTGGGAAGTACAATTGCACGGGAAACAGACTGTGGAATTTATACACATGCAGGTCCGGAAATAGGCGTTGCATCAACCAAGGCATTTACATCACAAGTTGCTGTTTTCCTATTGTTGACATTACAGATAGGACGAGAACATGCCTTAAAAGAAAAGGAGGCAGAGAAAATATGTTCTGCCATGGCAAACATAAGTGATCACGTAAAAACAGTGATGGATATGTCTGATGAAATTCTTGAAGTGGCATATGCTTACAAAGATAAACATAATTTCCTTTATCTGGGAAGGGGGCTCAACTTTCCTGTTGCACTTGAAGGGGCATTGAAATTGAAAGAAATATCTTACATCCATGCTGAAGGGTACCCGGCAGCAGAAATGAAACACGGACCTATTGCACTAATCGATGAAAATATGCCCGTTGTCGTTCTGGCGCCCAGGGACAGAACATACGATAAGGTTCTTTCGAATATTCAGGAAATCAAGGCGCGGAAAGGAAAAGTTATATCGGTCACCGATGCGCCTACAAAACAACTCATATCTCTATCCGATCATATAATCACAGTGCCAAAAGTGCATCGGGTTGTATTTCCTATCTTGGCGACAATACCACTCCAGCTACTCGCCTATCATATAGCGGTTCTGCGCGGATGTAATGTTGATCAACCAAGAAACCTGGCAAAGAGTGTAACGGTCGAATAGACTGGAAGGATAGATAAAAGAGGGCAGCAGACATTTCATTCCTAATAAATAAATTAGTGGTAAATCGAAATCTCAACATGAGTTTTTCATCCATAGTTGCTTCATTTATTATAATAATGTTCTGTTTGAACAATATTTCTTTTGCATTACCTCAGCGAATACGCTACGGAGAGGTGAAAGCACGTAAACTTTTTCAAAAAGGGCTTGAGTATTATAATGAAGGAAGATTTTATAGCGCCTTGGATATGTTCAGGGGATTGAAAGATTATCCTGAAGGTCAGAATCCTCAATTGACAGCGAGTTATTTAATGGAAATGAGATCCTATTTTCATATTAAAAAGTTTGAGGATGCGAAGTTAATTGGACGTTCATTCCTCTCAAAATATCCCCAAAGCAGGTACAGGTTTTACATACTGGAATGTTTTGGAGATGTGTTCGTAATGGAGGGGAATTACAGATTAGCTGTTGACAACTACATAAAATCCCGTAATAAAACTGACAACAGTGTTCACAGATCGATTATTGACAGTAAGCTTATCCGGTTGTTGAATGGATATCTGACAAACAGTGAGATAGATGAATTGCTTTCCACAGAAATTGATTCAGTAAACAGATCAATTCTCTCACTCATTCTGGCAAACAACTTTATATACCAGGGAGAAATGGATAAGGCTGCTTTAACGCTGTTTCGTCTGGATGTTCAGAAACTTCCGGCAATATATCAAGAAGTCTACGATCTAGCGAGAAGACACACGTATAAGGAACCTCGAAAAAGTGTTATGGTGGGTTTAGTCCTTCCATTATCGGGATTCAACGCTGATTTTGGCCGGGATTTTCTTGAGGGGATACAAAATGCTGTAAGCTATATACGCAAGTATAATAATCTTGATATTGTACTTGAGGTCATGGATAATGGAGGGGATAACCTTAGAACAGTAACTTGTGTTGAGATATTATCTAAAAACCCTAACGTCCTGGCAATTATCGGACCTCTTTCGACAAATAATTCCGCTATTGCAGGAGCATCCGCTCAAGAAAGGGATATTCCAATACTTATTCCTTTTTCTGCTCAGGTTGGCTTGAGTGATTTGGGTGAAAACATTTTCCAGCTAAAAACGGATTTATACAAACAGGGTAGGTTTGCAGCAGAATATGCCATTATTTCCTTACAAAAAGATACTTTAGCAATAGTGGCACCGGCAGATAGATTAGGAAAGGAATTAACAGATGGGTTTGTGAAGAGAGCTGATGAATTGGGGGCTCAAATTGTGGCGATTGAATGGTATTCCGGGATTCCTACTGATCTTAGTGTACAGTTTAAAAATATTAGAAAAGTAGGGTTTGACCTAATGTCCGAGAAGAGTATGCAGAGCCTTTCAGATCTTGAATTTAATGAGATAGATAATATATTTGAAATTTCTGTAACAGATTTTTTTCCAGAAGAAATTTATATGGAGGAATCCAAAGAAATTGATTCGAGCCGGATCGATATTACAACTATACAAGGAATTTATTTACCTATTCACTCAGGTGATATTAATTACATTGGTTCGCAATTTTCTTCTTACCATCTGAATACAGTGGTTATTGGTAATTCAGGTTGGTATGATATAGAAGTTTTGAACCAGGAGATGATTGGTCCTCACCTGAGCGGTATGATTATGCTGACAGATTATCTCGAGCCAAGAGATCAACTGATTGAAAAACCGTTGTCCCAATTGAATGAACAAGAAAGTTTTATTGAAAAGAACAGATGGGCGTCAGTTGGTCGAGATGTCATGGGATATTTTATTGCTCAAATAGGCGATGATTATGATAGGATTTCCATCATGAACAATCTAAAAAGGGGTGTAACCTATCGGGGGTCCGGGAAAATAATTTCTTTTTCGAGCACATCACCTCGGGTCAATTCTTCTATGTATGTTTTACAATATAAAAATGGACGGTTCCGGAAAATTGGTGAGTTCCTTTCCGACGTTTTACAAATATCAGATACTCAATCGCCCTGAATTTAGAGTAGCTATTGAATCCAATTCGATCAATAAATATCTCTAATCATTTCACAAATGGGAAGGTAAGTGCGTCTATGGTTTTTAGTATCCAGGGGAATAACGGATCTTACAAGTCAGAACGTGATTCCCTGGCCCAAATTATGGATCTTAATCATAGGGATATTTCTTATGCAAAGCAAGTTCACTCTGATGATGTGAGTCGAATCATTAATAGCGGATTTGCAGGAGAATATGATGGGTTAATTACCAATATCCCCAATCGTATCCTTTCTATTCAGGTAGCAGACTGTGTCCCGATTTTTCTTTATGATGTAGAATCTCATGTAATAGGGCTTGTCCATACTGGTTGGCGGGGAACATCAAAAAAAATAGTTAGGAGAGCAGTAAAATCTATGAATGACTGGTTCCAATCCAAGCCGCAAAACCTGGAAGCGTATTTGGGTCCTTCTATTAATGCCTGTTGTTATGAAGTTGGAGAGGAAGTTGCAGATTTGTTTAGTGGGAATTCAGTGATAAAGAAGGGTTCGGATAACTATTTTTTAGATCTTGTTTTAGCAAATAAGCATCAGTTGCTGTATAGTGGAATTAGATCCGAAAATATTAAGGAGGCAGATGAGTGTACTTGTTGCAGCAGTACAAATTTTCATTCATATCGCAGAGATGGAAAAAAGGCAGGAAGGATGATCTGTTTTTTTCATCTTAACAATTCATAAAATAATTTAATCGTACAGGAATTTTCATTTTTGGACCGACTGTGCACAGCATCCTGCAGAAAAGTAAAAAGGATCATCCCGAAATTTCGGGATGAACCTTGTACCTTGTCCAAAAGACTCTTTGAGAAACTTACCTGCCCCGCCCACCTGCCTGTCCGCCTTCTTTGTGGCGGGAATGATTTTGTCGGGCAGGTAAGGAGCTTGTCCCGATCGCTATCGGGATGCGGGGTAACTTGAAATGGGTGAAGTATATTGACAACATGGGAAGCAGCTCAGTTAGGAGTTATACAAGGAATCACAGAATTTTTACCTATTAGCAGTTCCGGACATCTGGTTGTTGCACAGCATTTCATGAACATTTCCCGATCCGGAATTTTATTTGAAGTAGTGGTTCACCTGGGGACATTATTCAGTATACTGGTTATCTTCTATAAAGATATAAAAGAGATTGTTTTTTCCCTGTTTTACCCAGCCTCGAAAAGTTTAATAAAAAACGTTGTGATTGGAACGGTACCTATAATTATCTTAGGTCTACTTTTAAAGCCGTACATTGAATCCCTTTTCCATAATACAATCGTTGTTGGTATAGGATTTTTATTTACAGGAATAATATTGATTTCAACGCAAATTTTTAAACCGGTAAAACAACATTTAGATGGAAAAAAATCCTTGTTAATAGGATTATACCAGTGTATTGCTTTACTGCCTGGAGTTTCAAGATCAGGAATAACCATTGGATCTGGTATGATGCTGGGAATTTTACCATTTGAAGCGGCTCGATTTTCATTTTTTCTTGCAATTCCAGCGTTAATCGGATCGGGATTGGTTACATTTGGAGATTACATTTCATCAGGCGCATCGACGGAATCCATATCTGTAATCGTTGCAGGATTTTTCACATCGTTTGTGGTGGGAGTGGTTGCTCTTAAAGCTCTATTGACCGTATTATCTAAGGGGAAGTTCCATTGGTTTGGTATGTATTGCGTCGTAATGGGAATCATCACTTTAGGGTTATAGAATGAGCGCAGTATCCATAGGTTTTGGTGTATATCTTATTGTCATCCTTATCGTCGGAATTATTTCATCAAGGTTAACTAAGACGCTTCCTGACTTTCTACTGGCTGATCGTAAGCTCGGCCCCTGGGTAGTGGCATTTTCAGAGAGGGCCTCTGGTGAAAGTGGATGGATGTTATTGGGATTGACAGGTCTTGCTTACGCAACGGGATTGGGCGATCCATCCGGAACCAAACTCTGGCCTGCTTTTTGGACAGCCTTGGGGGGAGTAATGGGTATTACTGCTTCCTGGTTTTTAATTGCTAAAAAACTGAGGGTAGAAAGCGAGAGATTGGGAGCGCTAACACTTCCCAGGTTTTTTGAACTTAAATTCGGGGGTAACGATCCCCTCATTCGTTTTGTTGCTACAGGTATAATCACATTTTGTTTCACTTTTTATATTGCCGCTCAATTTGATGCTTCTGGGAAATTGCTGGAACAGACGTTTGGATGGAACCATATGACGGGTGTCCTTGTAAGTGCAGCGATTATAGTGTTTTATACATTGATGGGTGGTTTTTTTGCAGTGGCTTGGACGGATTTTGTGCAAGGATGGATTATGTTATTTACACTTGTAACTCTTCCATTAGTAACCTTGTCATTACTTGGCGGCTGGGAAGGGTTGGTTCAAAAGATTAGCAGTATAAACCCTGATTTATTACTTGGAGGCGATCCGAAGTTGCTTTTGTCGATCACGGGGGGAAGACACGGTTGGAATTTAATCGCGGGAATTTTGGGGGGTTTTGGTGTTGGATTTGGATATTCTGGACAACCTCATTTACTTGCAAGATATATGAGTATACGAAATCCTGATGATATTGGGACTGCCAGAAGTGTTGCCATTGTGTGGGCAATCCTCGCCTATAGTGGCGCAATTCTTATGGGATTGGTGGCATTAGGATATTATGGATACGGCACGGACGCTTTTTCGGATTCTGAAATGATGATGCCTGCACTCGCTAAGGCAATTTTCCCTGCATGGCTTGCAGGAATAGTTATCAGCGGCGCTTTGGCTGCAATGATGTCAACAGCAGATTCACAACTCTTAGTTACAACATCGGTGGTGTCGGAAGATATTTATCATCAATCCGTTAATCCTGAAGCAAGTCAAAAACGGTTGGTTAATCTCTCAAGATTTGTGACTCTTATCATTGGAATTATTGCCATATTTCTATCTCAATTGCCGCAATCTATTTTTGATAAAGTATTATTTGCCTGGGGTGGATTAGGCGCCGCATTTGGTCCATCATTAATTCTTTCCCTATGGTGGAATAAGACCAATCGAAATGGTGTGATTGCAGGTATGGTGATAGGATTCCTTACCATTATAATTTGGGATAATTCTCCTTTAGGTAGTGTGCTTTATTCACTTGTACCTGGATTTATTTTTTCATTTTTGGCAGTAATTATTGTGAGTATATTGACAAATAAAGACCAATGAATACGAAAGTAGTAAAGAGAGATTTTAAGGAAACCATAAGAAAAATACGGCAAACGAACATTGAGCCTGTGTATTTCTTGAATGGTGATGACTATTATCTACAGATGTTTTTTATCCATGAGGTCGAAAAATATCTTTCTAAAAAACAGAAAGTGGAAAGGATTTTTCTTATCCCCGAAATAACTGATTTCCCTCAAATCCTTGCGGAGTTGGATTCTGTGGGATTATTTCCTGAACCAAAACTATTTATTTTACAGAACCCAACTCGGATTAAGGGACAATTGAGAAAAGAATTATTACAATACTGTAAATCTCCTATTGAAAATAACTGTTTGATAATTGTTATAGATAAATATGACCTAAAAATGAAGTTAATCTCGGACATAGGTACTATTTTGGGCGTAATAAATACATCACCGCCTTATCCTAATAAGATAATTCAGTGGGTAAATTTTCTGTTGGACCACAATAACCTTAACGCAACATCTTCAGCAATAGAAAAACTGGCTGAATTGTGTGGAGATTCGGTCTACCATATTTCAAATGAAATAGAAAAAATGAAAATCGGTTTAGGGGATAAGGATTCTGTAAGCGAATCGGATGTACTGAGGTTTGTCGGGTGGAAACGAAAATATTATCCCTGGCATTTTTTAGATGCTATAGGGAATAAAAAGTATATTCAGGCAGTTAATATTGGAAAAAGTCTTCTGAGTGAAGGAACCGATATATCCATGTTAATCTCGAAAATGACTCTCTTATTTCAGGAAATTTTGTTTCACCATTTGAAGAATGGAGAGGGAGGTGGGAAAGTAGATCAAATTGGTTGGTTAGGAGGTAACATCACTCGTAATCTATCAAAATATAAGATACATTATAGCAAAGAAGAATTGGGAGGAATTTTTCACTATTTGGCATTAGTGGATCAAAAAACGAAAACAAGTAGGTTTGATTCCCTAATGCTGCTCCAACCACTTCTATATAAAATTTTGATGAATAATGACGGATAAACATCAATATAATGATGAAGAATTAATCTACCGTTTCCAGCAAGGAGATGAAGTCGCTTACATTGAACTTGTAAATCGGTATCGGAACAGATTGATAAATTTTGTTTACCGTTATATTGGTGATAGAAATGACGCTGAGGATATTGTACAAGATACTTTAGTAAAACTGTATACGCACAAACATTTCTATAGAAATATAGCAAAGTTTTCTACCTGGATTTACACAATTGCTTCAAATCTTGCGAAGACTGAATTAAGGAAACGGAAACGGCGAAAAGTGACTGTATTAAGCAAAATGGGTGGTGAAGATAGAGAATTTGATCCTGCATCTGAAATTACTGCCGATGAATTTGCGGAAGGGAGGCATACGGAAAGGGAAATCCAAAACGCCATTCAGAGTTTACCCCTTCATTTTAGGACTGCGGTTATCCTGAGAGATATTCAGGAACTTTCTTACGAAGAAATCAGTAATATACTCGATGTTCCCCTTGGAACAGTAAAATCGAGAATCAATAGAGCAAGGTTGCAGTTACAGGAAGAGCTAAAACATGTTAAACAAAAAGGGAGGAAGCGAATTTGATGAATTGTTACGAGGTTCGAGATATCATATCTGCTTATATAGAAAAAGAGTTATCCATTCAAAGTATCAAACAGTTTGATGAACACATAAATAACTGTAAAAATTGTGATGGGACTTATTTAGGGGTATCATCCCTAATTACTACTTTACATTCATCCCCACGAATAACAGTTTCTGATAGGTTTAATTCAATGCTTCAGGAAAGGATAAATAATATATCCACCAGAACTATCAATCCGATTAGCCGATTATTCAGGGATAAATTGGTTTTTGGGTTTGAACCTAAGTATGCATTTGTTTCTATTACAGCGGTGGTAGCGATCATATTTCTGATGGTTGGTCTGTTACCCACCAATGAGAATCCATCCTTAGAAACTTCAATTCCGACAGAAATTACCCCGGTATTTACAGGTTCGTCTTTTCCGGATGATAACCCTGGAATGCATAACCCGGACGTCAATTTGGTGTCGGAAACTGATAGAGATTCCGTAAAAACACATGAAAATAAAAAGGGGACAGTCTCTGATTTCGAAGGTCGAATTAAATTAGTAAAAGACCGGAGATAACATACTCCTTTCTTATTCTGTTATGCCGAATATCCTTTAAGAAGGATTGGCAGTAAATACCTCAACTTGGGGATTAGCCACGTGATTCTTCAGAAATGCAATCGAATAAATCTCTATTACTTCTCTCCTGTACTATATATTAGCCATTCTAATGGATTGGAACAGCGGAACATAAGTCATTAATAGCTGTATTTTTGTATATAGAGCTAATTTCTATTTCGTTGAGCCCCGAAGTTCAGGACAATATTTGTCGTTCCCGCAACTGCGGTATTATCCGTAATTCATATCCACCCCCGCTCTCTGTTGGAGTGTAACGCCTGTCTGCCGACCAGGCAGGGAAATCCCATACACGAAGTGTCGGGGCTCCTTGCTCCTCTTTTCCCCCCGACATGTCGGGAGGACATAGCTGTGTTCTTTAACTATACTTTCTTTTCAGTTTTTCTATTATTAATTTTCGCTTGTGGGAAGCTCTAATAGTTTTTCGATAAGTTTCACGATTAAAAATGTTGGTATTCTAATTACCACTATTTTTTCATTTATGTTGTTTATTTACCCATATCCACAAGGAGTATTGTTTACTTTAATTCGAGTAATACTCTTACTATCAATAGTATTCATATTTATTAAGCTTCATTCAGACCATGAATCTTCAGGGAAAATATCTGATAGACTTTTTGTTTCGGATAGGAAGGATACAACAACATCGCAAAAATCCAGTGTTCATTTGGGAATAAATGAAGAAGATCAATTTATGGATAGTATTGAGAAAATATTGGATATGATCGTAGCATCAAATCCCAAACTGAATGTTGCTGTTTATTTTAAAAATAATCTTGAAGGGAGTTTATCCCTTAGAGAATTTCATGGTGAAGAAAATTATTTTTATCAGGAACTCCCACCAGACAATCCAATAGTTGAAAAGGTTATTAATGATAAAAAAATAATATTGGTTACTCCGGATAAAGATGAAGATGCTATTCGTTCGTTTTTTAGCGATTTCACTTCTTTACCTGCAAGTACATCTCTTTTTGTGAGTCCTATTAATTATGATGATTTAAACATTGGAATATTAATAGCTCAGGTAGATCAATATAGAGATTTCGATGAAAAAGATGAAAAAACCATTGGCTTAGCAAGTCAAGTGATTGGTGGTGAATTTATACATTTTAGAGAATTATCTGAACTGCGTTCAGATAATTTGTTCTATGCTCAATTACATGCTTTTCAAAATAGATTAGATATATCTCACTCTAAGGAAGAGTTGCTCACCTCTATTCTTCGATTTTGTGAAAGGAACTTCATCTTTGATAAACTAACCATTTCGATGGTCACCGAGCGAAAAGATGAGGCTGTAATTAAGGCAGTTACTGGGTTTACAATGGATTTTGGAGAAGGGGATACTTTTCAATTAAAGGGAACAATTCACGGAACCGTGATAAGGGATGATGTTCCTATAAAATATGATGACATGGTGATGGATTCCACCATCGAAGGTAGATTTATTAGTGGGGATATTGAAGAGTTCCGGTTTCTTTCATTTTTAGGCGTTCCAATCCATAATAAGCATGGGGCTATTGGATGTTTAGCGTTGGAGAGTTTCGGATCAAAAAAATATACAGATTCAGATTGTCGGGTATTAGGGGTAATTGCGGATCAGTTTGGAACATTAATAGATTGGTGGCAGGACTATGGTGCTGTAAGAAAATCCGCAAGGTATGATGGCCTTACAAACTTATTGAATCGTAGATCATGTTTAGAACGGTTTGAAGATGAGATTAGTCGTGCTGGTCGATACCAGGACAATTTGGTTTTAATGATTTTAGATTTAGATAAGTTTAAACGAATAAACGATACTTATGGCCATCTTTATGGGGATTTTGTGTTGGCGGAAACAGCCTCCAGACTGAAGAACAGTGTTAGAAATATTGATATTGTGGCGCGATATGGGGGAGAAGAGTTTGCTATTATTTTAATTAATGCAACGAAAAAAGGAACGATTACTACAGCGAAACGAACAGTCGAAAGTATTGCTAATTCTAAATTTGAAAAAGATGATATTACTGTGAATATGACAATTAGTGCAGGGATTGCAGAATATCCTTCTGACGGAAGAACAGTTCACCAACTGATAGCAATAGCCGATGAGGCGATGTACGATGTAAAACGTAAGGGTGGAAATGATGTTGGAATTCCGGGCAGAACTAATGCCTGACTTTTCGTCTTCCTTGTCTCATTATAGTTTCTATTTCATCTATTTCTTTGGGTATATGAGCTGATAACCATTTTGGACCATTCTCGGTCATTATTACATCGTCTTCTATTCGTATCCCGATGCCTCTATATTTTTCAAGTGCTGTTGTATCATCGATTGCAATGTAGATTCCTGGCTCAATTGTAAACACAGAACCAACTTCAATCTTTGCTTTTCGTCCGCCTACATCGTGAACATCCAGACCAAGCCAATGACCGATTCCATGAATGAAGTATTGTCCAACCCCTTTTTCATTTAAATAATTTTTTGCGATTTTGTGTATATCTTTTAGGGTCATTCCGATTTCTACTGAATCAAACGCAATTTTTTGAGCTTCCAACACATAGGAATATATTTCCCTCTGTATATAGGAAAACCTTCCACTAACAGGAATTGTTCTGGTAATATCTGCTGTATACATATGGTATTCAGCTCCCACGTCCATGAGCAGTAGATCTCTAAATTTCATTTGTCTGTTGTTTGTCGTGTAATGTAGAGTTGTAGAGTTTTCGCCAGATCCAACTATGGAGGGGAATCCAAGCCTTTCACTACCAAGGTCACGGAAAACAAATTCAATGGTTGCTTCGATGTTGTTTTCATAGAGATTTGGTTTTACCCTCTGCATTGCAGAAATGATTCCTTCACCAGTGATATCAATAGCTTTTTGCAACAGTTCGATTTCGTCGGGTGATTTTATATGTCGAAGATGATGAATAATTGTACCAGCATTTAAAACAGTTACATCACTGAATTTATCTTTATCGAATAATTCTTCTGATGGATCGGGTAGATTTTGTGTGTGAATATTTCTTCCACTCATTGTGATGTATAAAGTATCGACAAAGGGCATTAGTTTTTCTATAGAGACCTTGAATGAATCTGTTACTTCAACGAATTGAAATCCTAACTCCTGCTTCACGCCTTCAACACCTAACCGCTTGCCTGTCCACACTTCCAAGCGCGGATTTCCTGGTCTGGTAAAAATTATTTCATCTGAAAATGGAACCATTTCTTTACCTTTAAAATCTTTTCCGATGAGTAAAAGCTTTGTTTCCTGCTCAGGATGCCCAGTGAGGTACCAAAAATCGCTATCTGGGCGGAATTCATGTTCTACATCACCATTCCTCAGGTATACTTTTGCTGTAGAGAGAATCATGACAGATGTGGGTCCTAACTGTTTACGAACAGATTCCCTTCGGTCTTTAAAAATTTCCGGAGTGGATGACAAAAGGGAACTTATACAAACGGTAAAGCTTAAAATGATACTTTTATTCATGGTTGTCTCCTTTGGTAGTTGCAAAGAGTGATATAATGTTGATATTCGGAAAATAATCGCGATATCACAACATCAATTATAGCAATTATCTATTGTTAATATTATTGAGATTCTGATAAATTCATGAGTATTTGGTGATTAATGAGCGAAACTATTAATTTGAACATTTCGTTTTTGTTGGCTTAACAGCATCTTAGATTGTAGACCCCTAGCGAAACGATGACCAATTAACATTTTCGAGATAAAATGTACGGGAACCATATGAATAATATAAGAAAATAAACTACTTGAAGAATCGCACAAATTGGGAATAAATTTTTCGTCGAGAAAAAGATGAAAGACATAACTTTTAAAATCAGAATAATCACTGCAATTATATTCATAGCACTATTGTCTGCATGTGCTACTCGTCCAGTAATAGAACCCGATTCTAAACCTCTACCTGAGTCCGATTCTGAAACACCGCCTTCTCAAGTTAATACTGAGGCATTAAAGCACTTTATGGATGGTGAAGTTTTCATGATGCAGGGGAATTTTGCTATGGCAATCCTGGAATATCAGGATGCACTGGAGTATGATCCTTCCGCACCGGCTATCATTACCTCCCTTGCAGAGGCATATATGCGCTTAGGGAAATTTGAGAAGGGAGAGAAACATCTTCTTCAGGCTCTGGATTTTAATCCCAAAGACAGGAGTGCAAGAGAATTACTGGGTCATCATTATTTAGTCAGGAATAGAATTAATAAGGCTGAAGAACAGTATCGATTTTTACACGATTTTTATCCTGAGGAGTTAGAGTATCAGTACATTCTTGCAGAGATTACTTTAAGAAGGGGAGATGTTGAAAATGCTCAGGGCCTATTTTGGAAAATATATGAAAATAATTCATCTGAGGAACGAGCTCTATTTCGTGCTGGTAAAATAGCGAGAGAAAGAAAGGACTTTCCTTTTGCAATGGAAGCCTATGAACACCTGATAAAATTAAATCCGGAGAAAGGTCAATACTGGCGAATTTTCAGCGAGTTAGCGCTTATTCTTCAGGATATTCCCAAAGCGATTACAGGCCTTGAAAAACTGTTAGCACTTTCCGATCAAGCACCTGAAATTTTAGAAAAACTGTCCATTCTATATTACGACCATGGTAACACAAAAAAGGCTGATTCAATACTTATTCGCTTATATAACGATGATATTAAATCACCGGGAATTCTCTATTATCTGGGTCGAATTGCGTTGGATAATGATGATTACAAATCTTTGGAGAGCTATTCAAAAGAATTGGTAGATGCTTATCCTGAAGTTAGAGAAGGATATACGAATTTAGCTTTGGCTTATATAAATCTTGATCGAAATCTTGATGCAATTTCCGTTTTATTGGATGCCAGAGAGCGATTTCCTGGTGATTATACGATAAATTTTCTTTTAGGAAACAGTTACAACGTTCAAGAAAACTATATCCTTGCCAAAAGTAGTCTGTTGACTGCCCTGAAAGTAGTTCCGGATTCAAGATCCGCTATGCACCTCTTGGCAACAGTTTACAACCAATTAGAGGAGTGGGATCATTCGGACAGATTGTACCAGAATCTACTGGATTCTGATACAAATGATGGTCAAGCTCTTAACAATTATAGCTATACCCTGGCATTAAGAGAAACCAGATTACAGGAAGCTCTTCAAATGGCTCAAAAAGCTATCGAACTGGAACCGGATAATGCAGCTTATTTTGATACGATTGGGTGGATTTACTTCAAATTAATGCAGTATACCAAAGCAGCAGAGTACATCAGAAAGTCGCTTGATATTGAAAGTGGGAATGCTGTTGTGCTGGAACATATGGGAGATGTATTAGTCAAATTGTCTCGCGATCATGAAGCAGTCAAATATTATAAAGAGGCATTGGAAATTGAGAGTAATAATGAGACATTGAAAAAGAAGTTGAGTCAGCAAGAGGGACATATTGAATAAAAAGATATCTGTAATAATTCCTGCCTATAACGAAGAGCAGTCTTTACCAATTCTTCTTGATGAAATTGAAGGAGCGTTATCAGGAAAGTTTGAATATGAGATAATTGTCATAGACGATGGAAGTACGGATGGTTCGTTTGAGTTGTTGCAGAAAAGGGCCAAATCGGATGGAAAAATTCGGGTCAGCAGATTTTTAAGAAATTATGGAAAATCTACAGCATTATCTGAAGGATTTAAGAAAGCTCGAGGGGATTACGTCATTACTCTCGATTCCGATTTACAAGATGACCCCAATGAGATACCCAGATTGATTGAAATCCTTGAATCCGGATATGACCTTGTCTCCGGATGGAAAAAAAATCGCAGAGATCCTTTCTCCAAACGTGTGCCCTCTAAATTCTTCAACTTTATTACTCGTATTCTTACGGGTATTAAGTTACATGATTTTAACTGTGGGCTTAAAGCTTACCGGAAGTCTGTAGTTAAATCTCTCGATATATATGGAGGAATGCACAGGTATATTCCTGTGTTAGTATGTAAAAAAGGATATAAAGTAACCGAGACTGTAGTAAACCATAGACAGCGGAAATATGGTACGACAAAATTTGGTAGGGAACGTTACTTCCATGGTTTGTTTGACTTAATGACGGTTCTCTTTCTCAACCGGTATACGAGAAGACCTTTGCATCTTTTTGGAATTTTTGGGCTGATCAGCCTCATTTCCGGGCTTGGAATTGATGTTTGGGTTTTATTTTTGAAGTATGGTTTTGGAGAACCCTTTCAGAAACATATGGCACTCCTTGTCTTTGGCGTATTGTTACTGATTCTTGGGGTTCAATTCATATCGATTGGTCTCTTGGGAGAGATGATTGCTAAAGCAAATATTCGATCAACAGAAATTATCTATGTGGAAACCGCCGATAGGGAATCCCCAAGTTCATAAGGATTTTATAATCGATAATCATTCTACTTCTACAGAAACTCCCACAATTAGTATCATTACTCCCACGTTTAATAGGGCGGAGGAACTTGAACCACTAATAAAATCCATTCAAAATCAATCATTGGACCATCAGAAATTTGAAATGATAATTGTTGATGATGGTTCAATAGATACCACAGAAGAAATCATAAGAGAATGGAAGGATAAAGTTGATTTCAACCTTCGATATGTTTCTCAGGAAAATAAAGGTCCTGGAGCTGCTCGGAATTTAGGGATGAGTGTTGCGGGAGGGGATTTATTCCTTTTTATTGATTCAGACTGCGAAGCAAAGGAAGATTGGATAGAACAGATATATGAAACATATCAAACCGATAAATTTGATGCTTGCGGGGGTCCTGATGCTTCCAGGGATGACTTCACACCTTTACAGCGAGCCATTGATTTTTCAATGACATCTTTTTTTACAACAGGAGGGATGAGGGGTCATAGCAACAAACCCTTCGCTAAGTTTTATCCCCGTAGTCATAATATGGGAATAACAAAATCCATTTATAAAAAAGTTGGTGGATTCGGAAAACTTCGTCATGGACAAGATATTGAACTCAGTCATAGGATCATTAAAAGTGGGGCAAAAGTAAGCTACATTCCTGACGCAGTTGTATATCATCGCAGGCGTACAACAATTGTGAAATTCTTCCGACAAGTATTTAACTGGGGAGTAGCGAGGATAAATCTGGGGAAAATAGATAAAAGAATGTTAGAGCCAATCCATTTTCTACCTGCTATCATTACCGTGATCTTTTTTCTTTTGATGATTGCTTTTTTTATTAATCCGGCACAAAACGGTAAAATTTTCTCACTCGGATTTGGATTGTTGTTGGCTCTATCACTGTTGGGAGGTGTTAAACAGCAGAGCGTGAAAGTGGGAATCCTATTAATAATCATTATCCCAATACAGATTATAGGTTACGGTCTGGGATTTCTTATCTCACTTTTTAGAAGGTATGTCTTAAACCTCGATCCATGGACTGGTTTTTCGCGAAAGTATTACAATTAAGAGAATTGATTGAAAGATTTACAAGAAAGATAGATTATTAATAGTAGTCATTAAAATCGGATTGATTTGAAAAAAGTATTAGTTATCACATATTATTGGCCTCCAAGTGGAGGACCGGGTGTTCAACGGGTTCTTAAATTTTGTAAATACCTCCCCGAGTTTGGATGGGAACCGATCGTTTTAACAACAGAGGAGGGTGAGTATCCCGCTATTGACTACTCCTTTGATGGAGACGTTCCTCCGGAATGCATGGTTTACAGAACCAGAACATTCGAACCTTTTTCATTATACAAGAAATTTACAGGTCAATCTAAGATTCCAACTTATCAATTGGGTAGGGGTGAGAATGAATCTTGGTTCAGCCGGGTTAGTAAATGGACGCGCATGAATATTTTTCTGCCTGATCCACGAATTGGATGGTATCCATTTGCCTTGAAAAAAGCAAAATCAATCCTGAAAAATCATAATGTTGATGTTATCTTTTCTTCCAGTCCACCACAATCGGTCCATCTTATTGCACGTTCAATTTCATTTAAAGGGATTCCATGGGTAGCGGATTTTCGTGATCCTTGGAAGGCCCCTTTCTACTCCGAAGGTCAAAAGAGAAACCTGATATCAGATATTTGGGACCGGAGATTAGAAAGAAAAACTTTTTCCAGTATAACCAGGATCACTACAGTTAGTCCCGGATATAGGACTCTACTTGGAACGAAGATCAGCCAGGATAAAATATACGTTATCTACAATGGTTTTGATGAGCCGGATTTTCAAGTTGAAGTTGATAATAAAAGAGGTGACGAGATTATAATCAGTTACATTGGTACTATGTCTGAATCGCGGAAACCCCTCGTTTTATTTCAAGCATTGAATAAATTATTGAAAGAAAACACAAAGACTTCTTATCAACTAAATATTGTTGGGGATACTCATCCTTCAGTTATAAGTGACCTTAAAAACTATGAAATTCTTAGGAAGTCAAAACTATTTGGCTATATTTCTCACACAGAAGCTTTAACAATTATGCGTCAATCTCATTTTCTAGTTGTTGTAGTTCCCAAAACAGAAAATAATAATGGAATCGTCCCTGCCAAGTTGTTTGAATACATCAGATCAAAATTTCCTATTATTCTAATTGGTCCCCCAGATGGGGATGCTGCATCAATTATAAGAAAGACTCATTCTGGTTTTGTGTTTGATTATGATGATGTAGATTCTATTAAGAAAATATTAACATCTAATCCTACTATTCAACCAAAAGACTATCAAGTATTCAATAGGCGCAACCTCACTAAACAGCTAGTAGCAATTTTTAATGCAATAGCATAAAATCTCCTTAAAGAAAAAAATCTTTATGCTTAAGAAACAATTATGGATCCTAAGCGAGGGGAGAAGCCTCTATACAATAAGTCACGATGTACCATACCAACAATTGGCAAAATACTACAGAGAAGCCTATGTTATAAGACTGAGTAATCCAATACGATTGTTAGGAGATATTTTATCACTATTGAAAAACTAATTTAACATGAATTAATCAGGTTAGTATAAAAATGTTAGAGCGAATATGAAACGTGTAGGAATATATCAAAATACCCTTACTTCTGGTGGGAGGATTAAAGTTATTACTGCAATGACATATGTGTTCAATGAAATGGGGCTGACTCCGGATTGGATCGCCTTTAGAAATACACTGTCACATAATAAACTAAACAATATTATTTCAAAGGACATTCGTGCCAGATTTAAAATTTTACGAAATTTTACAAAAGGATTGAGTGAGTTTAAATACGTTCGCATGAATCAACGAATGTCAAAACTAACAAAAGAGTACGATCTAATAGTAAACTCAAACAATACATTAGTGTATACTTCAGACAATGAAAATGTTATACACTATATCCACTTTCCAAGAGAGGCACGTCTCTTGGAAAAGTATTCCAATTCAACGATCCAGTACAGATTTTATAAGACTCTTTTTCAAAAAATGTATATCTCTTACCTATCTGATGCAAAACCCAAGGGTATTTTTATTGCTAATTCTGAATTCACTAAATCTGCTATGCTTGATGTTTATCCTCTCCAAGCTAGCGACATATTTGTCTTGTACCCCCCGGTCCAGAGACCTTCAAATTCTCTCAAGGGAACAAGAAAAGTTCCAAATAAAGTCTTGTCATTGGGGCGATTTGGCGTTAATAAGGATCAACTCTTTCAGATCAACCTTGCTGAGATGGTCCCAGAGGGAGAGTTTTTCATCATGGGCTTTGTGAACAATACTAAATCTTTGAGATACTATAAGCAGTGCCAGAGAGCGATAAAATCCAAAGGGATAAAGAATGTGAGACTGGTAAAAGATGCCAACAGGGATCTAGTGCAAAAGGAGTTGAAGTCTGCATCTGTTTTCCTTCACACCATGGTTGATGAGCCATTTGGAATCGCAACAGTTGAATCACTTTTTTATGGCTGTTTACCATTGTCTCATAATTCTGGCGGGCAGAAAGAGATCATTGGTGAGGATAAATTCTTATATACCTCAATAGAGGATGCACAGATCAAGTTAAGATGGCTTATAAGCATGGT
>JADFPG010000110.1 GCA_022562455.1 Fidelibacterota bacterium
TGTCGGCAGGCAGGGAAATGCTCACCAAATCCCGATCTGAAAATGATGGATCAAGTCCGGCAGGTGATGAGGTATCATCTTACGCCTACCGTACCGAAAAAACCTACAGCGATTGGATAATACGATATATAAAATATCATGGTACAATTAAGCATCCCCGTGATATGAGCAAGCCTGAAATTGATGCTTTCTTAAGCCATCTGGCAGTAGACAGGGATGTTTTTCGGCGTCTACACAAAGGCAGGCTCACAACGCCATTATTTTTCTATATGATCAAGTTCTAAACATTCCAGTCAGCGAAGTCAGTGACGACGGTAAGTTCCTCTCCCTCTTTTCACTTCTTTTTCTCCTAAAAGAATGGCAATACCAATATCAAATGTGAAGTACTTGGAGTAACCACGCCCTGACAAAGCTGCCTGACCCTCAGGAAATGATAAAAACGGAATTCCCAAATCGCTGTGTAGATCCTTAATTTCTGCCCTGATTAACATTTTTTCAGTTAATGGAATTTTAATTCCTACACCAAAGATAAATAAGGGATCATCTTCGTGGAACATCTTTCCGACACCTAAGCTGGTAAATGGTTTGACAATATCTCCAGCCCTAAATGACATTTCAAGGATTCCCATCAATAACTGAAAAGTACTGGAACCCTCGTCATTCATTGAATCAACGACTGTGGAACTATACGTGAGATTGATTCCATAACGGTAAGAGAGGTTCCAGACGCCATGTAATTGTATTCCCCAACCGGGGTGGTAATAGTCTTGCCGGGGTTTCAGGTAATTCAAATCTCCACCCAATTCAAATTTTGGAATTTGGCGAGCAGGTTGAGTATAAATATATGTAATCCCCAGACAGATGGTCAGGATGGAGTAGACGAATTTTCCACGCATGTTAATATGATGTGAGTGGAATCGAAAAAGTTAAATATAGGGGTCTATTTAAAGTTGTCTGTTTTTGACCGTTCGATTCCATTTCATTTATTACCAAATTCCCTACGATTATTCCAAGAATGACTCCCCCTATCACATCACTGAGATAGTGGTTACCTACATATACCTGGCTGTAAGCAGACGCCAAGGCATAAAGGATTAGGGGAGTCTTTAACTCAGGGTGATAAGCTGCCATAACCGTGGAGAAGGCAGCCGACAGAGAAACGTGTCCTGAAGGGAAAGAAGGCGTTATTCTCGTATTGAACAACCGGGGTTGGTATTTAGTTCTTTCGGGTCGATTTCTACGAACAGTGTATTTGATAATTCCTACAAGAGCTGCATCCACTATTAATGCCGTTGCTGTGATTTTAGCCTGTTTATTGAGTGCGGAATTGGTTGATGTGAACCGGTTCAACCCAATGAAACCGAATTCGAGGAATGGTGTAGACAAAGCAATTGTCTCCATAGTATAATCCATAACCGGATATCTATTACTGCCCTGGAGTAACATGGATAGGTTTTTATCATACATTGCCAGAGCATTATCCGTGGCGGGTAGTTGTGTGCTAAATAATACCAGTGGAATGATAATTCGCCAAATTTTCATGATTCGATTAATTTAAGGAATTCCTCTTCGGTTAATATGGTTATTCTCAGTTCTTTGGCTTTCGTTAATTTTGAGCCAGCGCCTGGTCCAGCCACAAGATAGTCAGTGTTTTTACTGACGGAATTTGTGGCATGACCGCCTATTGCCTCAACCATCATTTTGGCTTCATTTCGAGAGAATGATGATAATGATCCTGTGAACACGAATGTTGTTCCTGATAACTTTTGTGAAGAATAGTCCGGAGGAGGTGGCTCTAATTCAATTCCGCTATCCAAACACTGTTGTATCACATTATTATTATCGTCACTTTTGAAGAATTTTACAATCGATTCTGCTACGATAGGTCCAACTTCGTCAATATTTTGAAGTTGCTCCAATTCAGCATTCATGAGTGCATGGAGTTGTTTAAATTCGCTGGCGAGTACCGTGGCGAGGTGTTCTCCTACATTTCTGATTCCTAATCCATAAATGAACCTGACAAGTGTGGTTTTACGACTTGAATCAATTGCATTGATTAAGTTTGAAGCTGATTTTTCTGCCATCCTTTCGAGTGATGATACTTTTTCAACGTCAAGTGAATAGAGATCCGCCACGTTGTGTATTAGTCCAGTGTCTACCAATTGATCAATTAGCTTATACCCAAGTCCGTCAATATCCATGGAGCGTTTGGAGGCAAAATGTTCGATTCGTCCCTTCACCTGGGCTGGGCATGAAATATTTTGGCATCTGGCAACCGCCTCGTCCTCGGGACGAATAATATCTCCCCCACAGATGGGACAGGTTGAGGGAAGTCTGTATGGTTGTGTCCCATTTGGACGTTTATCGAGGATGACTTTGATCACCTCCGGAATAACATCACCTGCCCTCTGAATCAAGACTGTATCACCGATTCGAATATCCTTCCGGTCTATTTCATCCTGGTTATGAAGCGTAGCTCGACTGACCATGACGCCTCCAACATTGACAGGCTCGAGGTAAGCGACTGGTGTAACAGCCCCTGTTCTTCCTACCGATGCTTCAATATCGACAACAATAGTAGTAGCCTGTTGGGCTTTGAATTTTCCTGCGATTGCCCATCGGGGAGACCGACTCCGAGCCCCAAGTTTATTTCGCTCGGCTTCACTGTTCACTTTAATTACCACTCCATCTATCTCGTAGGGAAGACTTTCACGTTTTTCTTCCAACTCATGATAATACTTTGTGGCTTTTTCTATTCCTTGACAGACTTGAATGTCAGGATTGACGGGGAGTCCCCACGATTTTAAAGTTTGTAGCGCTTCTTCATGTGAATCAAAACTTTTACCCTCAATGTACCCTAACTCGTAACAGAAGAATTTTAAAGGTCGCTGTGCTGTGATAGAGGAATCAAGCTGTCTAAGACTCCCGGCAGCCGCATTTCTCGGATTTGCAAAAGGTGGTTCACCCCTGTCCAATCGGGTTTTGTTCAGTTGGATGAACCCTTTTTTCTCTATAAATATTTCCCCTCGGACCTCTACCACCGAAGGGCTCCTTTTCTCTTTTTCATCAAAAAAGGGAAATCTGAGGCGAAGAGGAATGGATTTCACAGTCCTGAGGTTTCGAGTAATGTCTTCTCCTGTAATACCATCCCCACGCGTGGAGCCGTTAGTTAGCTTTCCATCTACATACACAAGTTCTACGGCTAAACCATCTAATTTGGGTTCTGCCACATAAGTGATTTCCTCACTGCTGTTGAGGATTTTTCGAACCCGCTCATCAAAAGCGTAAAGCTCCTCCTTGTTCATGGCATTTTCCAGACTTAGCATGGGGACACGGTGTATTATTGTTCCAAAAGCTTCCAGAGGAGGTGCGCCTACACGCTGGGTGGGAGAATCAGGTGCAATAAATTCAGGATGTTCACTCTCTAAATTTTGGAGTTCTCTAAATAAAGCATCGTACTCACTATCTGAAATTGAAGGTTCATTCAGGACATAATAGCGGTAGTTGTGATCTTCGATTTGTTGCCTGAGTTTTTCGAGACGTTTTTGAATAGTGTTCATGAGTGAGTTAATATAAGCCTATGTCATAGAAAATGTGAATACGAAAGAGCCTTCACTGAAATTAATGATTGTTAATGTAGCAAGACATTTTGTTTGTGTCTACCCGTGCCCGCTCGAAGAAGTATGGAGGGGGTTAAGTACTTAACCCCCTCCCTTGAATTTCGATATAATTTTTCTCCAACCCGTATCTTGAAGGGCGGATATCTTTGATTGAATGCTCGTCATATTCAATAACCTAAACTTTCATAGTACTTTATAGGGTCTACAGGAAAAACAGTATTGGGAGAGATTTTACCTTTATCATCCAGGGGAACAGCATAAAGGCTAAAATCCTTTGTGGTCACCACAAAAAAGTAGGTAAAGGATTTTTCAGTGCGTGTTTTCGGATCATATTTAAATTGGTAACGTCCTCTGATTAGTTCAATGGGTATTTCTTCGAAGTCGAGGGCGCTATCCACTTTGAAGAAAATAGATACGCTTTCAAGTTCATCATCCGGAATATCTACAAACAGTTCGATAAAATAAGGACGCCCTTTGAAAATGGGCTGCTTTAAATAGTGAATCATTTTTTCTGTGGGATAAAAGGTTTGATTCAATAATGTGTCGCTAAATTGTGATGTGGCGGTTGTTAAGAGAAATGTCAGGAGCAGCAGTCCGAACAATCGGTGTTGATTGAATTTTAGTCTAATAATTGAGCGATGCATGACTCCACCGAGAAATCTCCGGAATGATCAAATTTGAATATGTTGTGTTCATAATTCCCGTCCACGTTTACATGATACATTGATTTGTAAAATTCTTTATTATTTGCTATAGAATTCACCGTATCGATTAGTGCATAAACATCTTCTTTTGTAGAGTAGAGGGCAAAGCTCGCTCTCACCATTCCTCGTTTCAGGTGGAAAACTTCTTCAATATCATTCATGTCGACCCCTTCTATCAACTCTAATAGATCATCCATGATCATTTCTTTCACGTAAGGATGGGCGCAGAAACATTCATTCCGTACGGCTATATTGAAGTAATCATTTAATACTGCGGCAGTAAGGCCATGATCAAGTCCGTTTATGTTGAAAGAGATGGAGGCAATCCTTTTACAGATATCTTGATTTGGTTCACCATATATAGTAATACTGGGAATTTTTTGCATACCCTCAAGGGCTAACCTGATAAGTTCTTCTTCTTCTTTTTGAAGGAAATCCATTCCTATCCGGTCAAGGACATCAATAGCTGTTGCCAGACCGATTGCTCCCGGAATGTTTGGGGTTCCAGCCTCTTCGCGATCCGGGTAAGTATCTTTAACGATGTAGTGATCCACAAAAACCTCTTCTACCATTCCTCCCCCGACTTCTTCCGGTTCTATCTGGCTAAGTAAGTTTTTCTTGGCTACCACCACACCCGGAGAACCCGGCATGTATGTTTTATGCCCGGAAAAGATAAGAGCGTCGATATTTTGTGCAGGGTTGTCGGGGTTCACCATCCGGATCGGGACATGCGCTGCAAGTTGTGCACCGTCAACTAACAGTAGTGCGTCATATTTGTGAGCAATTTCAGCAGCCTTGTTAATGGGATTTATGATACCTGTGACATTGCTAATACCAGTCAAGGCAACATAGTTTATTTTACCAAAGTTTTCCTTTAAGATTTGCTCAAGTGTTTTCAGGCAAACACAACCCAACTTTCCATTCTGTTTTACCACTGGTACATGAATGACTTTCTCCATGTGCTTTCTGTGCGGAAGGTCATTGGAGTGATGTTCCATAATGGAAACAATAGCAATCTTTTTTTCCGGTCGTATGTCCCGGAAAACTCGAGCCATCCTGTTTATACCGGCTGTGGTTCCACTCCCTGTAAAGAAACAGGTGTAGGATTTTTCATCAGCGCCCACGAAAGAGAGGATCCGATTATGAGCCCAGTTGTATTCACAGGTTGAAATTTTAGCGCCAAAGTGCAACAAGCTGTGCGTGTTGGCGTAATGATGAAGGAAGCTGCTCACAACATCAAAGGCTGGTTTCATCATCAGAGTTGTGGCAGTGGAATCAAGATATATGCGGCGTGATGTTTTACCCGTTGCCAGAGTATAAGTGGTATCCAGACCGATAAATTCCTTCTGAATTTTTTTAAAGAGGACTTGCTTTGTCAGATGATTGGGATTCACTGTTTAATAATTTACGGGAGTCGGAATTGAGGGGCAATTGTTAAGGTGACCTGTATTTCAAAATGAAGTAGGGAAGAATTTAGCTCCACTGCGCTACGCAATTGGAGTAATGGAATATTGGAACAATGCCTGCCTGTCGGCAGACAGGGAATAATGCCTGCCCCGTAGGGAGCTTGTGTCGTAGACACTCCTTCGGAGCGACCGTACGGGGGTTACTGGTAACTGGTTATTGGTTATTAGTACTACCACTCCACCACTCACAAATCTACCGCTTACCAGTTACCCTGTCTGCCGACAGGCAGGCACTCCACCACTCACCAATTTCTTAACCTTATTTCTCAATCAGAATCAGTGAGGAATGAACGTTCGAAGGTGATGCACTGATTGTACCATTGTTCGTATGAAATACGGTGATAAAGGAAATGATCTGCGGTGCAATTGGCATCTCCTGTACAGATGACAGGGGGTGTTCCCCGGCTATCAGAGTGGAGTACCACCACAAAAAGATCAGGAGGTCGTTTAAAATATTTGTATAAAGTTAACAATGCATCAAAGGAAACTCCCAGGTCGGCATTTTCCCGATTCCGATTGGTTCTTACCTCCACTTGAAAAACTTTTCCCTTTTGAGGATGCTTGTACATTGTTGCATTTAATAACTGCGGACCATCTTTGATCTTCTGAAAATATCTGGGGGTCATGGCGATAATTTGCTGGTTAGAGAATTTAGGTTTGTTAGCAAATGTGGTATTATGCATGAGCCAAAGGGAAAAAAGAATTAGAATGATTTTACGCATTAAACCTTGCATAGAGTTTTTGCCCCCATATTAATATTAGAAACCCGAGTATGATTCCTGTTATTGTGTCTATGGTATAATGATAACAACAGATAACAGTAGATAATATAATAACTGCACCCCAACCGAAAAATATATGCTTGAATTTGGGAAAAAATTGACTTCCAAACCATCCAGCTATAATTGTCACAGCCACGTGCGAACTGGGAAAGGCTCCCCCTCCTTTATCAAATAGGGTGTAGAGGAAGTTCATAAGGGGGATAAAAAACACCCCTTTTGGCATCACTTCACTTCTGAGTGGAGTCGGTCCCATGGAAGGGAATAAAATGAATATCCAGTAACTTATAAAGAAAGAAACAGTTGCAATAAAAATGTATTTTTTTACATCTGCCTCCTGGTTCTTATAAGCAATCATACCTGGAATAAACAGTAGTAAGTAATAGCTAAAGTAGGCGCCGTGGAGGAGTTCCAAAGTCAAAATGCTTAAGGATAAGGGAACAGTAAAATAATACCTCTGGGGGAATAATGTCGTTTCCCACCTGAGAAGAATAGGATCCAGGTCTTCGGGGAAGATAGCGTGGCGAATCAATCCGGTTTCCGAGTAGAACCAGAGTGTCAATAAGATGGGATACCAGATATGTAGCCAATGGATTGTTGGAGACTCCTCATCTCTATCTTTGTTTGCTAAAAAGAAGACCAGTAAGAAAATTAGAAAGTGGGTTGCCAGAAGCAATTGCCAATTTTGGATGGAGGAGAATAAAACAAGAATATAAATGGTAACGGTAAAGTTATAAAACAGGACAAAACGATCCGTAAGGTTGAAGTTTATCATTAAATCCAACCAATTTGGCGGTACCACTCCACTGTATCAAAGATACCCTTTTCCAGTGTTATTTTTGGTTTATAACCGAGCTCAGTCATTATTTTGGTACAGTCACATGTCCAGGCGTGCTGTGTAAGTAATCGGTACCTTGTGAGGTTTATCCTCGGCTTTATACCTGTCAGAAGCTGGTATCCGTGCATGACAGATGCATATAAAAATAAGGGTGTTAAGGGGACTTTCAATTTCAACGTCCATATTCCCAATGCTTCTGCAATGATTTTTTGTAGTCCCAACCAGGTGCGGTTTGGGGTCCCGTCGCTGACGTAGTAGAACTCGCCACTTTTTGTTTCGGTTTCGATAGGTAGAATAATGGCGTCTACCAAATCTGATACATGAATCATCGTAACGTATCTATCACGAAAACCGAGGTTAATTCTCACATGCCTTGAAACCAATTGGAAAAAGCCAAGTGTCCCCAGATCTCTCGCTCCGTATACAACAGGTGGGCGGATGGCGATTACATTCAGGCGGTTGTGAAGGTCTAAAACTGCCCTTTCACCTGCATATTTTGTTTTCCCATAAGCGGTTAAAGGGTTGCTGGGGTCTGCCTCGGTGAGTGGGTGGTCGGGTGTTGTGGGTCCTCCAGTAGAAAGTGAGGACAAATAGATGACCTTTTGAACATTGGGATTGTATTTGAGAATGGCGTTCATCAGGTTTTTTGTCCCGGTGTGATTTGTGTCGGCATAATCTGAATAATTTTTCCCATTGATGACACCTGCCACATGAAAAATAGCATCTTGATCTTTAACGGCATCCGGCAGGGTATCAGGAAACCTTACATCCCCGGTAATCATCCGGATAGGCTTGTTTTTTAACCATCCCAGACGACTGGTTTCCCGAATGAGAGCAGTTACTTCATAATTTTTTTCTAAAAGTCTGTCTACAAGGTGACTTCCGATGAAACCGTTTGCACCTGTTACTAATACTTTCGTCATTACCCTTTTATCTTTATTTATTATCCCTGCTGCTTTTTATGTTGAGTTTGACACCCCGGGATTTAAGAACAGATGAGTAAAGGTACGAAGATCCTGCTAACCAATTTTCTTTTCGTAGATTCTGTATGTTTTGTAGATCTCTGCCCCCACTCGTTCTAAAACTCGTCTCATTGGTAAATTGGATTCCAGAATCCACGACATGTCTCCCCATTTGTATCCCTTCTTCAGGGCAGTATTCATTGTTTTATAGTACATTGCTGCGTCTAACCCTCTTGTCCGATATTCTTTCAGCACACCCATGACAAATACACGTAGTGCGTCAATATGCCGTCTGTGCCAGAGGATTTTTAATAGTCCAATCGGGAACAATCTTCCGTTTGCATACTTAATGGCTTGGTTGATATCGGGTAGTGTCACGGACATACCAACAACCTTTCCGTCGACCTCTGCCAAAATGACGAGATCCGGATCGATGATAAACTTTAGATCTTTGACTATGTGTCCCAGCTCATCTCGAGTAAGGTAAACAGCACCCCAATTCTGCTCCCACGCTTCATTGATGATTACGAAAATACTATCGACCTCGGTATCAAAATATTTCATATTGAGACTTCGTATGACGACATCGTGTTTTTTCTGAACAATCTTCATCGCTCTTTCCAATCTATCCGGAATATCCTCCGGAGCAAACAGGCGATAAGCGTAGAGATCCTGTATCTTTTGGAAACCGTAAGCTTCTATCAATAATGGGTAGTAGGGTGGGTTATATGTATGCATCACTACTTGGGATTCTTCAAAACCATTCACCAATAGACCGGCTTCATTGTGCATGGTGAAATTGGTAGGTCCACGCATAGAGGTTAATCCACGATGATTTAACCATTGACTGACCTGATTAAAAAGGGCAGCAGAGACATCTTGATCATTAATGGCTTCAAAGAAGCCAAAAAATCCGATTTTATCGTTAAAGGTTTCCAGATGTTTATTGTATTTAATGGCAGCTATTCTGCCAACAATATTGCCATTTATCTCGGCAAGGAACAAATCAGCTTCAGAGTGACGGAAGAATGGATTCTTAGCCTTGCTGAGGAATTCCATTCTGTCTGTAATGAGTGGGGGAACCCAGACGGAATTATCCTTGTAAATCTTCCAGGGGAATTTGACAAATCGTTTGAGATCTTTTTTCGTTTTTACTTGATAAACTGAAACCATAGACGAGGTTAAAATATAATGGCTATGTTCTATGAACTGTATGAATAATCGCCTGTTTCTTGCTACTATGTTTAAGCTGAAGTTTGATATTGGTTATTGGTAGCTGGTTATTGGTTACTTGTACTACCACTCTACCGCTCACCAGTTACCGCTCACCACTCACCAGTCACTACTCACCCCCGTACAGTCGCCCTATACGCTCCATTCT
>JADFPG010000111.1 GCA_022562455.1 Fidelibacterota bacterium
ATAGAAGTTGTGGAGGAAGACAAACAGCAAAATGTTTCGCGGGTTCATGAAGCAAAGAAAAGACTAAAGACACTTCAGATAAAAAATACTGCACAGTTCTTATTCAATTATAAATACCCATCTGATGAAATGGTACAAATGAATGAAAGTATCATTCGTTCCTTTAAAAATGCGGGGTTTTCTTTCTTTTAAATAGTATCCTGATAATCCTTTCACTTGGATAAGTAGTTTTAAATAGATCACCTTCCTATTCGCTGTTCCACCAGCTACCTGCTCGTTCCGATGCCCATCGGGAATATAGATCCCCCGCAGGGAATCCTCTCCAATTCACGACCCAGTTCATGGCTATCAATTGGATCGCTCTTGTTGATCTTTTCCTTATTCATCGTTGGGACATTAGCCAGATGTATAACAATGTTATCAAAACCATCAAACAGGTCCTGGACGAAATCATGTAAGAGAATGTTCCTTTTATTACAGTGAACAACAGTGAATGGTATTACTTGTTTCGGGATGAGATTCGGAATTCCATAGTCATTGAGGGTGTCTTTGCCAATCGTATTGAATTGCTGTCTGTTCTGATACATGGAAGAGTTACACCGGCGTTGCTGACAAAGGCTATGTTCATCGCCTTGTTAAACATCATAAAGGTGAATACAGCGATCGAAAAGGAAATCACATTAATGGCCTTGTCCTGACTTGTCGGGATGGGGATACTTGAAGCAACGCCATGCCGCAAAAGGTGGCATCAGGAAAGAAAGATTACCCTTGTATCTGGCTGAATATGTTTGGCGCTATAATCATAGGAATAATGACATTGAAACCCAGAAAAAACTCATTATGAAACAATTAGAGGAGATACGCATTTAGTGGCTGTTTTGGGACTTTACCCTATTAATTAATAAATAGACATTTTTTCTATGTATAAGTAATGATTACATTTTGATATGATTCATTACTCAGTAGTTGTTGAGAAAAAGTAGATCAGTACGTTCTTTTTGGTGTGGGAAAGGACCCATCTTTTTGATTGGTATGAACCATTTTCTTCAGATAGATTTAATAAAGGTAATCCTCAACATGACAAATTGCTTTTGTTCACTATTAAAGTCATTAACCTGTTCTGGCTAGATATTGTAATACAATTTTTATGCTATCTCTAAAGCTATCATTTGATGATTTTGCTAATAATTTGCCATAATAAATGCAGTACGTAGCCAATTTAAAATCAACTCTATCCCTGTTAGGACGGCTTATCTGGCGAACTTATTTTCCTGGAAAGGGTTCAATGGCTCGTTTGACGCCAAAGCGTTTTGTTATCATGACTGTTTTTATACCGGTCTTTTGTGTACTTCAGACTATCCATTGGATTGGACTTATCTTAGATGAACTGTTTTTCAGAGGCTACCGACAAATTGAGATTAAAGAACCCCTGTTTATTGTAGGGATACCCCGAACTGGAACGACTTTTCTTCATCAAACCTTAGCTAAAGACACTGATAATTGGACTACGTTAACGCTCTGGGAATTGATTCTTGCCCCTTCGATTTCGGAGCGCATGTTCTGGCTGGGTATGGCAAAATTAGACCGTTTCCTTGGGCGACCTATAACTAAGCTATATGTCTATTTCAAGCAGAAATCTTCTACTCAATTGGAACACATTCATCCGATATCCTATAACGATCCGGAAGAGGATTTTATGACCTTAATTCCCATCCTTTCTTGCTTTTTATTAATCCATCCGTTTCCATTTCCGGAATTGTGGCGACTAGCCTTTTTTGACGAACAGGTCCCAGAACCTGATAGAAAGCGGATCATGACATTTTATAAGTCCTGCTTGCAGCGCCACTTGTATGTCAATGGACCGGAAAAACGTCTGCTTGTTAAGAATGCCTCGTTTTGCCCAATGATTTGTGCTTTGAAAGAAACATTCCCAGATTGTAAAATAATCTTCACCGTGCGTAATCCTCTGGCATTAGTCCCATCATTCCTTAGCACCATGACAGAAGGGGCTCGTCTATTTGATAATAACTTTCAGGGACATCAATTCCGAGACCAAGTCCTGGAAGTCTTGCGCTATTTCCATCACCACATGTTTTCTGTGTTACTTGAATGGCCACAAAATCTGTATATCATCATTACAATGGAAGAATTGACTCGGAATATCAAAAAAATTGTGAAAAGGATATATGACCATTTTGATATCCCTTTTAGTCCATCATTTGAACGGTATTTAACTGAAGTAATGCCTCAAGCACGGAAATACATCAGTCACCATCGTTATTCACTGGCTGAGTTTGACCTTAGTGAGAATGATATTTATAAGGATTTTTCTGAGATATTTGCACGTTTTAGTTACGAATTCACGAAGGAGGAAACTTGACAATCTGAACAGTCAGGATTTTGTCAACTATGTTCTACTGTAAGAAACGATCCTGCTATCCAAACAATGTTAAAAAGGATATATAAAATCGAATATATCATGGTAATAACGGGTCCCATTTCAAAGCCATATTTTGATTATCATAATTATTTGTTTACTTGAAAGGGAGAAGAAGAGTTACGTAACTTTAAATTATCTATCAACCAATCTGAGGTTTAATACTCCTTATTTTATCTTCGTACTCAAATTATACTCTCAAACGGGAAAGACAGCCAAAAGTCTCTGACCTGCGGGTTGTCTTCTTGTCTGATGACGTCCGTAACAGAAGCGGAGTAGGTTCTTATTATCAGGATTTGGTTGAACATCTTCGGGGTAGACTTGCTCATGTTGAATTATTTTGTCCCTCGATGTCCGATGGAAATCCGTATCAGACCTTCCATCTTCCTTTACCCAGCGATCCCACTCGGAAATTATTTTTCCCAAACTGTCAGAAAATATACGAAAAATTACGTCAGATAAATCCCCATGTTATCGCAGTTGCAACCCCCGGACCTTTCGGCTTATATGGCCTTATATTGTCTAAATGGGGTAGGGTCCGGTTGTGTTATGGATACCACGTTCAATATAATAAACTCGTAGAGTTGTATTGGAATCGGCTTGTCGGAAGAGTGAGCAGCACTTTTATGAGCTGGATAGACAAACGGTTCTTCCAAGCCAGTGCAATGGTGGTGGCCAATAGTGCCTATATGGTGGAATCGGCTCGAAAAGCAGGTGCACAAAAGGTCTGTTTGGTTGGTACTCCTATAGCCAAACATTTCATGAAAACACCAACAACTTCTTCGTCGCCCAAAGTAGAAACTGTGATCTATGCCGGCAGGTTGACAACGGAAAAAAATATTGAAGCCACTTTGAAGGTTATGGAACATTTGCCACATTTGAAGTTTATTATCGCTGGGGATGGCCCGTTAAAAAATGTTGTTAAGGAATATTCAACTAATTATCACAACCTGGAATATTTAGGTTGGCTCTCACGTGAAAACCTTATTTCCGCTATTGATCGAAGCGATTTGCTTATCCTTCCATCCCGCCGAGATTCATTTGGGACTATTGCCCTTGAAGCAATGGCCAGAAAAAAATTAGTTCTCGTTTCCAATCAGTGCGGTATAGCTAGCTGGCCTTCTTTAACAAAGGGTATTTTTTTGATTGAAAACGGAGAATCTCTAACAGAAGCAATTCTACGAGTTACTCGTCTGAGTATCCAGAAAAGAGAATCAAGTGCAGACATGGCACGAAAGATTGCCCAAACCCTCAATGCCCAAACGATAAATCAGTGGTTAAATATTTTCTACGAGATTGTTCACCATCCCCTTCCAGAGTAAGGATTTAATCCTTTTCTAAAAATATTTTTACCTAATGGTCATTTATGAGTTCGGGTAAAAATAAATTCACTACGGATAGAAAAGTTAGTTCTTCTACCGCCTTGGTGTCTATTCACGATGTCATGCCCAAGACGTTACCTGAGATTAAAACGATCCTTCATCTGCTTAACAATAATGGGATTCAATCGGTTACCCTACTCATCATTCCTGGGAAGGATTGGTCAAAGAGTGATTTAAACATACTAAGGGAACTCCAACATCAGGGGTACATACTTGCAGGCCATGGGTGGAATCACCAATGTTTTCAAAATATGTCTCTAAAGCACAAAATCCATAGTGCCTTGATTTCCAGGATGGAGGCTGAACATCTTTCCCTTTCCGGAGAACTAATCACCGCGCTTATACGCCAATGTTTTTCTTGGTTTCAAGAAAACGATTTCATAGTTCCCGATCTTTACGTACCGCCGGCTTGGGCACTTGGCTCAATCTCATGGAATGATTTGGAAGAGATGCCATTCAACATGTATGAAACACTAACGGGTGTTTATCATTCAAGTATCCATTCCTTTTATCGGTTACCACTGGTTGGTTTTGAGGCGGACACAAGTTTAAGAATCAGGGCTATTAAGGCTCTGAACACTCTAAACCGGGGTCTTTCCTATATCCTCGGTCGTCCGTTACGTATTGCAATCCATCCTTATGACCTTCATTGGGGATTGGCAGCTAATCTGAAAAAACAGCTATCGCGTAATTGCGTATATATCAATTATTCTGATTTAGACTTTAAATATTCCAATCGAAAGCGTAATTAACACATGACAGCGTAATTTGTTGTGATTTGAGGGAATCTAATGTTGTCCTATTTATGTTAGCCCGGATTTCTCACAAAAGGTCGTTATGAGAGGGTGGAGATGTTTATAAATACAAGGCTTACGAAGAAAATTGAACGGAAACGTACTGGATAGTCCGTTGAGTACAATTTCCAAGTAAAACACAGTAGTTATGAACAGATTCACCATCGGAATAGAGTTTTGGTGAGAAATGCGGGTTAGACATTCATTTCTTCGAGACTTCTGAATTCAACACTGCCCTGTCGCATTGTGGATTGATTTATTAAGGTTTGCGCACACTTAAAGCCAGTACCAAGCCAACTCATGAGTAAGAAAGGAATGTATTCGTTTGAGGATTGGTTCAGTCTCAAGATCTTCTCTAAAGATGCGCTTTGAATACTCCTGGCTTAAGTAACGTTCGGTCAACTGATCAAAACGCTCCCTGAAAGACGGTTCATCAATGAGATACACGGATTCGGTATTGTGGACAGCACTCTGTGCATCAAGATTAAAGGAACCAACGATCACAGGTCCGAAGCGACCGAATGAAGCCAACTTTTGGTGCATCGTCTGTTCACCCTTTTCGGCCCTTGGTTTCCACTCATAGAGATGGAAATTCTCTGTATTTTTCATTATTTCGAGAGCAGCGTAATGGGCTGCAATGGTAAGAATTGGGTGGTTGTTTGACTCCAGGGAGTTTGTTAGTACCGTTACGATGCCGCCAAGTTTTGCATGCTCAATGATTGCATCCCTGATTCGTTTTGATGGTGCGAAGTATGCAGTAGCGATGAAGATGGGTTCGCCAGGAGGTGTGGCTTGCATGAGGATCCGGTAGAGATCCTCTACATAGCGTTTGCGCTCAGAAAGCGGGTGGTGAACGACGAATCTGACGCGCGCTCTTTCGAACTTTGATTTGGAAGCTTTTGTTATTTTCTTAACCGTCTCAGCCAGTCTTGTAGGCAGCTCACGCCCTGTATGCATTTTCATGTCACTGAGGAATTCCCTGAATGCAGCATACGCAGCAGGACCGCGAACTTCCACGTCGACATCGTGCCATCCTACTTTTCCGGTCACTGTGTCCTTGCGACCTGTGATTCCGCCCCAGGCGTACTCGCTGGCGATGTTCATGCCTCCGATGATGGCACGGATTTCACCTCCTTCGTGACCGGTAATGAAATACTTTTCATGATCGCAGTAGTCGAAAAGGACAAGCGACTCGGTGGAGCGTTTTAGAGCAGCAATGGGACTTTGGAAAAACCTTTGAATATTCTCCCACCATTCCCTCAGTTCATAGGGACGGCTGGGGGAGTTAGTCGGAACGATGGTTACGCCTGCTTCCCGCATTTTGTGGATGATTCTCTTTTCTCCTATGGGAAGAGTAGGGCTTGTGTGTTTTAGCATGTCAGCAACATCTGCGGTGGATGCTATGGAACCTTTAACATCATATTGGAGCACCACGGGAATACCGGCACGTGCGCGTTCTGAAAGTGCTGTTGCCATCCGACGTCCTTCTTCATCGTCGGTGAAGAGAAAAGTCTTGACAAAGATAAAGCGCGCCGAGCGCATATTTTCATATCGGCGAGCGAATCCCTCGACACCGTTCACAAGGAGACGAACGCTATTATCAGTTGTCAGATACGATTTTGTCTTCTCATCAATCAGTTTCTGCAAGGCATTATCCCTGTGCCATAATTGTATATCAGTGCCTCGAATCGCATCTGTCCCAGCTGGCGTGAAGACAGCACAAGCCCCCAGAAGGATAAGAAGCACAACAAGCATAAACAACTGCGTTGCTGATCGTACGAACAAATGTGGCTTACAGAATCCCATTATAATCGAATAATATGTTTATCGAGTATTTTCTCACGAAAATTGGCACCAACCCGATGTCCTACTGTGGATAAAGGTCGCCGTATATTCCGTGAGAATCCGTTGTGAAGTTTGTCAGACATTTACGTCAATGAAGTCCTATTTTTTAATCTATTCACTAGTCACTCCCACGGGGACTCCCATGGAGGAAAACACAAAGAATCAAAATTGGTTATCAATTTGATATTGAATAGACTCTTTCTCTCGTGTTTATTATAATTGTAGGGGCGCTGTTATACGTAAGAATATCAACAATCCACCCAAGCCCTAACGGAATCGGTCCGGGATCGGTATAAACATGATAAAGAACAAGAATATGACCCTTTTTTTCAGGATAATTTTTAATAAGCCAATATCCAGTTGTGTTGTTAATTGTTTCGGTTTCTTTTAAACCAGGCCAATCAATCATTTCCCATGTTAATTGCGCTGCATTTTCATTCTTCTGATAGAACATGTCAAGGCGGTATTTTTTTATCTTCTTCAACGGCAGTTCAAGAGTATAGTTTAAAATAGCATGATTAGAACTCTTATCCAATATTTCCAATTGGGTAATGTTTGGCATAAAGTCAGGGTAGTCCTCAAATCTAAGTAAAACATAGTATACTTCATCAATATTTGCATTAATCAGCCCTACTGCTTCGATAGTTTTTCCTTCATCATGATTAGAAGATACATCCCGGACAATAATTTCGCCCCGAGAAAGTAAATCCCTTTCACTTTGGGTAAGGTCAATTTGAGCGTTTACAAGAGAATCCTGGCTTATTACTATTGAGTTAGAAATGATAAATAGTGAAATCATTAATCTCATAAATACGCTGACTTTTATTAACATTTGAACTATTCAGCCTATTTGCTGGAAAAAGGATAAGGCTAGGAATTGACGATTGAAAATTGACAATTGAAAATCCTGAGCCTGTGCCTTAGCCTAAGCCTGAATAGTTACCATTTGATTTTTAATGCCTTTGGTAGAAGAGTGAACCTGAACGTTTCAGATTCCCAGGCTTCGTTGCCATCGATTTGTAGTACAAGTGGCTGCTCCAAATGTAGTATCACTCGCCGGCCGGTACGGTATTCCCCGATCCGATTACCGATAGTAAACGCCGTAACCCCTCCAATAGAAGATTTCAACAGCCCTGAAGTGATGGACAGGATATGTAATTTCCGATCATTAAATCGAGCTTTTGGAACAACATTCATTCCAAAACCATAATAGGGTTGTTTTACCACCATTATACTCAATAATCTTGCAACCTCGAAAACATGATCATCTATCGTAACCGTAGCATTAACTCTCTTATACTCCTTGCGATAAGCGTTTAGGGCTGATCGAAAATAAGTTTTGAATCCGGTATGACCCTTAGTCAGATAAGCATTTCTGAGTTGAATTATAGTGCCTTCAATCCCTACCGATACCATAAAGGCACGCTTTATATTATCACAGTTGATAAGATCAAACTCATGAATCCTGCCCCTTTTAATACGATTGGCAATATCGGCTAAAGTTCCCTTGTAATTAAGCGCATATTGCATAGCATTACCGGTACCTAAGGGTAAATATGCAATCGCTGTTTGGACCGTGTCAATAGAATTAATAATGTCGGAGAAGGTTCCATCTCCTCCCGCTACGACCAAAACGTCGCAATGTGTGGTAAGCTTCTGTGCTAATTGTCGGAATTCAATTGCTGATCTTGTATCTAATCCGTGTATTTTCGCGTTTAAAATCTTTGCAGGTTCTGCCAATACAGCTCGCTTCTGATCAACCGTCAGTTCTCCGGATACGGGGTTAGTAATTAATGCATATAGCATATAACCTATTTATTTGTATCGCCTGTCTGCAGACAGGCAGGCCTGCCCGACTGAGCACATGGTCAGGCAGGGAATTTCTCCATAGGAGTTCCTACGGAACAATGTTTATCGACGATCCCGAAACTTCTGAATTACCCAAACCGAAAGACGAAAACATCTCACCCCTGTACAGTCTCTTCGCTCCTTACAGGGCAGGCACTCACCAGTTACCACTCCACCACTCACTAATCACTACTTACGACTTCCTCAGCATTCACCTTTTCATACAATTCGCGTAGTTATGTTCTACTTGTCAGTTGATATCTTCTTTATAATTATGCGCAATCAGCTTTTTCTCAATTTTTTCTAAACTATAACCCCTTTTTCGTAGCACATTTTTTATTTTCGGATTATTTAACATGGTTAAAAACTTTGGATCCTTTAATCTCCTGGACAACTTGGGATGTTTCCAGCCTAACTTTTCCTGGGCTTTGGAAACAATCCAATCATTATCAATTAAGGTGATTGCGCACATAACAAATTCAAGTTCAGGCATAGTCAATTCTTTATAAGGATCGTACTCGACATATTTTACAACTGACTTTTTCGGGAGTTGACCTTGTCTGGAGATCTCCTCTACATCCCGGACTTCAGAATAGATTTCCGATTCGTAGACTTCCCGAACCTTAATGGGTAAAACTTCAAATGTTAACTCAAAAGGTTCTCCAATATTCCAGTACCACTGAATGCATTCATTTAATATGTTCACCAATTCCCTGCTATTCCCGGGTAATGAATACATCTGGAGAGCTTGAATAAATTCTGCCTCAATTTTGATCTCTGCACTCTGTTCTGCAGCAATTTGATTTACATATTGATGAATTATCACTTCTATATCGGATTTTCTTTCCTTTAACGGTGGGATATAAATCACATGAGGAAATCTCCATTTTAAATCACTGCGAAATATTTCTTCATCATCAATATCTCTGTTTGTAGCTGCTATTAGTCTTGTGCAAGATATGTCAACGTCATTATTCTGACCAACGGGCCTGACTTTTTTCCGATCTATGGCATTAAGAAGTTTTGCCTGAATTGACTTTTGGATCTCTGCAATTTCATCGAGAAGGACAGATTTCGTCCAATATATATTTTCTGATCCCTGCTGACCGATACTTTTTTTTATCTTGTTCTTTTTAGTAAGCTCCATTCTGTCAATCAACAAATAACCAAATTTGCCGATCACATCTGTGGCAGATTTACTGGCTATACCAAATATCTCCGATTCAAATAATGTGGGTGTAATTGAGGCGGTATTCACAATATCAATTTCTCTGTCGTATTTGATATTACTCCTTTCTTCAGGACATTTATCATCTTGAATTATTTGTCGACCAGAATTATCTCTTCCCCATTTATGATTTGATATTTTGGAAACATGGATATTTTTATGCCACTTTGAATGCTTAC